>DASYFF010000264.1:0-1524 GCA_036498605.1 Acidimicrobiia bacterium
CGAGTACTGGGTCGGTGAGCACTTCACCCAGACATGGGAGTGCATCCCGAACCCGGAACTGGTCATCGCCGCCGCCGCCCGGGAGACCGACCGCATCAAGCTCTGCCCGGGTGCCCACCTGCTGCCGTATCACGACCCGGCCACGCTCGCCATCCGGTGCGCCTGGCTCTCCCACATCACCCAGGGCCGGTACATCCTCGGCATCGGCGCCGGTGCCTTCCCCGGCGACGCCGCCCTCCACGGCCTCGCCGACCTCTCCCAGAACCACGAGATGGTCAAAGAGTCCCTCGACATCATGCTGAAGGTCTGGGAAGGCCAGCCCTTCCATTACGAGGGCAAGCACTTCCGGGGCGGGTTCCCCGAGCCGGTGGACGGGCACCCCTACCGGTCCTGGACGCCCTACGGCGGAACGATGCCACTCGCCCTGGCCGGGCTCAGCCCGGACTCGCCGACGATCACCTTCGCCGGCTCCCGGGGCTACATCCCCCTCTCCGTCTTCGCCGGCGAGGCCACGGTGAAGAATCACTGGGAGACCTACGCCACCGCCGCCGCCGGGGCCGGCATCACCGGTGTCAGCCGCAAGGAGCTGCGGGTCGCCCGCGAGGTGTTCTGCGCCGAGACGGACGCCGAAGCGAAGCGCCTGGCCACCGAGTACCTGGGCCGGGCCTGGCGGGAGTACCTCATGCCCGTCTACAAGCTCGTCGGCCTCATGGAGCGGCTCATTCCCGACCCGACCATCGATCCCATGAGCGTGGACATCGACTATCTGGTCGACCACGTCTGGATCGTCGGCTCGCCCGACACGGTCGTGGAGAAGCTCGAGGCGTCCATCGACGCCAACGGCGGCTACGGCACGACGCTGGTGTTCGCCCACGACTTCATGGACAACCCTGAGCCGTGGAACCAGTCGATGCGGCTGCTGGCCAAGGAGGTCGGCCCCCGGGTGCGGGTCCCCGAGTAGGTCATTGTCGACCATCCTGCAGTCGCAGGACGCCGGGCTGGTCACGCTCACGCTGGACCGGCCCGGCGTCCTCAACGCCATGGACGACGCCATGGCCGCCGAACTCCTGGCCGCCTTCGACAGGGCGGCGGCCGATCCCACCGTCCGGGCCGTCCTGCTCACCGGCGCCGGCCGGGCCTTCACCGCCGGCCAGGACCTCGGCGACGTGGCCCAGATGCGGGAGGCGGGCGGTTTCGCCGAACACCTGGCCGCCACCTGGAATCCGCTGATCCAGCGGGTCTGGACGTTGGAGAAGCCGGTCGTGGCCGCCGTCAACGGCCCCGCCATCGGCGCCGGCTGCGCCCTGGCGCTGGCCTGCGATCTGGTCCTCGCCTCCGAGCAGGCGCTGTTCGTGGCGGCCTTCTCGAAGCTCGGCTTCATCCCTGACGCCGGCCTGACGTGGTTCCTCCCTCGCCTGGTCGGTATGGCGAAGGCGATGGAGATCGTCTACCTCGGGGATCCGATCGACGCCGCCCGGGCCCTGACCATCGGGCTGGTGAACGAGGTCGTCCCCCACCAGACCC
>DASYFF010000265.1:0-7352 GCA_036498605.1 Acidimicrobiia bacterium
GGCTCGACGTCCTGGGTCATGACGGCCCGCAGGCCCTGAGCCCTCCCTGGCGCACGAAGGCCCGCCGCTGCTGGAGCGGGATCCACTCCTGCTCCTCGCCTGACGCCCGCAGTCCGTCGACCTCCCACTCGAAGTGGGTGATACTCCTGCAGCGGTTCCACGCAGGCCACGGTCAGCCCGGTGGGGAGGGTGAAGTCGAACATCTCGCTGCCGGGCAGCAGCGGCGAGAGCTGCCCGAGGTCGTACCACAGGCAGTCGTCGACCGGTCGTGGAAGTACTCGTCCCGGGGGGTGATCATCCCCAGTTTCTAGCGCCCCCCGGGACGGGCACTCCTAGCGGTGGGCCATCGTCGTGGTGGTCGTCCCCTTCTTCATCGTCGTCGTCGTGGTGCTGCCCATCGACTTCGTCTTCGACGGGGTGGAGGCCGAGGCCTCGACGGCGGCGCCGGCGACGCCGGCGACGGCCAACCCGGCGGTCAGGGCGAGGGCGATGGTTACGCGACGGACAGCCACGAGCAGACCTCCTGATGGTTCGGAACCGGACGGCTCATGGCGTAGCAAACAAACCTCAAGTACAACTCAAGCCACAGGGTCGGCGGACAGCGACGCTTCAGGAAGCGGCGTCGCGGCCCCAGAGCTGCTTCGCCGGGGCGCTGAAGACGAGGGCGTAGATCGCGAAGAAGGCGATGGCGAAGGAGATCGGCCCGAGGATCGGGAAGACGAGCCCGAAGGCGCTGAAGGCCACGGCGGTGTTCCGGGTCGGCCGGCTCATGCGGCGCGCCACGAGCGACCCGCTGATGCCCTGCCCCAGGCCGAGGAGGACGCCGAGGATCCCCTGGACCCGCACCGCCGTCTCGCTCGGCGCCGAGTCGGTCTTCGTGCCCTTCTCGCTCAGCTTGATCTGCCCCACGAGCCGGATGACGTCGGGGCACGACAGGTCCTTGGCCTTCTTCCCGCCGGTGTCGACGTTGTTCCAGGGCTTGCTGTCGGTGTTGGCCCGGTCGAGCCGCTCCCGGCTCAGCCGGCAGCGGGAGCCGGACGGATCGGCCGCCGGCGTCGCGCTGATGGCCACCGACCCGAACCCCAGCACCATCAGGAGGATGCAGGCGATACGGATGACCAACGGTGGGCGACCCACGGTCTGCGGTGCCTCGTCATCCGTCATCGGCGAGAAGGTAGTCGGCCGCCCCGCCGCCACGGTGTTTCGGTTGACACAATGACAACGTTCATTGTAACAATCACCCATGATGGAGACGACGGGTGACTGGCAACAGACGGCGTGCATCCTCTGCTACATCAACTGCGGGATCGAGGTCAGGCGGGGCGGTGAGGACGGGCGCCGCTTCGAACGGATCCGGGGCGACAAAGCCCACCCCGCCTCCCAGGGCTACACCTGCCAGAAGGCGCTCCGGCTCGACCACTACCAGAACGGGCGGCACCGGCTGACCTCGCCGCTGCGCCGGCGGCCCGACGGCACCTACGAGGAGATCGACTGGGAGACGGCCATCGCCGAGGTGGCGGCCGGCCTCCGGGGCGTCATCGACCGCCACGGCGGCGAGTCGATCCTCTACTACGGCGCCGGCGGCCAGGGGAACCACCTGGGCGGCTCCTACGGCCTGTCGTTCTACGCCGGACTCGGCTCGAAGTTCCGGTCCCTGGCCCTGGCCCAGGAGAAGGGCGGCGAGTTCTTCGTCGACCAGGCCCTCTACGGCGGGCACTCCAGCGGCGACTACGAGCGGGCCGAGGTCGTGCTGCTGCTGGGCAAGAACGCCTGGCAGTCGCACGGCTTCCACAAGGCCCGCACGATCCTGAAGGCCATCAACCACGACCCCGACCGGGCGCTGATCGTGGTCGACCCCGTCCGCAACGAGACGGCCGAGCTGGCCGACCACCACGTCGCCGTCCGCCCCGGCGGCGACGCCTTCCTCTATGCCGCCATGCTCGGGATCCTCGTCGAGGAGGACCTCGTCGACCACGCCTTCCTGGCCGAGCACACCAGTGGCGCCGAGGAGGTCCTGACCGAGCTGAAGCAGGTGCCGATCGCCGACTTCTGCGCCCGGGCCGGGGTGGCCGAGGAGCAGGTCCGCACCGTCACCCGCCGCATCGCCACCGCCGCCAGCGTCTCCACGCTGGAGGAGCTCGGCATCGAGCAGATCCCCCACTCGACGCTCAACTCCTACCTCCACAAGCTGCTGTGGCTGCTGGTGGGCAGCTTCGCCAAGCCGGGGGGGATGGCCGTCCACTCCAGCCTCCTCGACCTCGAACGGGTCTTCGAAGGGCCCGACACCCCGGCCGCCACGCCCGTCACCGGCACCCGCGTGGTGTGCGGGATGGTGCCCTGCAACGTGATCCCCGACGAGATCCTCACCGACCACCCCGACCGCTTCCGGGCCATGGTGGTGGAGGCCACCAACCCGGCCCACTCCCTGGCCGACAGCCAGCGGATGCGGGAGGCGATCCGGGCGCTGGACTTCTCCGTCGTCATCGACGTGGCCTTCACCGAGACGGCGGCCTGCGCCGACTACGTGCTGCCCGCCGCCTCGCAGTACGAGAAGTGGGAGTGCACCTACTTCAACTTCGAGTTCCCGGACAACTACTTCCACCTCCGGGCGCCGCTGTGCGACCCGCTGCCCGGCAGCCTGCCCGAGCCGGAGATCCATTTCCGCGTCGCCCGGGCGATGGGATATCTCACCGACGAGGAGCTGGCCCCGCTGCGGGAGGCCCTCGAGGCCGGCGGGCGCCTCGGCTTCGCCGGCGCCTACTTCTCGAAGTACGGCGTGGGCGTCACCGTCGACGAGCTGGGCTTCGGGCCGCTGGCGCTGTACGCCGTGCTGGGCCCGACGCTGCCCGAGGGAGCGGGCGCCGCCGCCGTGCTGTGGGCGCTGGCCCACCGGCTCACGATGATGAACGCCGACGCCGTCCACCGGGCGGGCATCGAGGGCGACGTGCCGTTCCTCGGCGAAGCGCTGTTCGAGGCCATCCTCACCAGCCGGTCGGGGGTCACCATCACCGTCGACGACCACGCGGGGGCCTGGAACTACGTCGACAAGCCCGACCACCGCATCGCCCTGGTCATCCCCGAGCTGCTCGAGGAGCTGGCCGGGCTGCGGGACGAGCCGGCGCCGGCGGTCGACGACGAGTTCCCCTTCGTGCTCACCGCCGGATCGCGCCGGGCCTTCTCGGCCAACACGATCGTGCGGGACCCGGACTGGCGCAAGAGCGACCGGGCCGGAGCGCTTCACATGAACCCGGCCGACGCCCAGCGCCTCGGCGTGGCCGACGGGAGCCGGGTGGCGGTGGTCACGAAGCGGGGCCGGGCGGTGGCGCCGGTGGAGGTGACCGACGCCATGCAGCCGGGCCACATCATCCTGCCCAACGGTTACGGGGTCAGCTACCCCGACGAGGACGGGCGGCCGGTGGTGATCGGCGTCGCCCCCAACGAGCTGACGGCGTCGGAGGACCGGGACTGGCTGGCCGGGACGCCGTGGCACAAGCATGTGAAGGCCCGAGTGGAAGTGCCGTCCATGGAGGAGGCAGCGCAATGACGAAGTTCTACCTGGAGGGCAACTTCGCCCCGGTGCGGGACGAGGTGACGGCCCACGACCTGCCCGTCGACGGAGCCATCCCGCCGGCGCTCGCCGGCCGCTACCTCCGCAACGGGCCCAACCCCGCTCTGGGCGACCCGGGCCACTGGTTCTTCGGCGAAGGGATGCTGCACGGCGTGGAGCTGTCGGGCGGACGGGCCGCGTGGTACCGCAACCGCTACGTGCGGACGGAGTCGTTCGAGGCCGGGCGGCGCATCGTCAACGAGAGCGGGATGCTCGACCTCGAGGCCAACCTGGCCAACACCCACGTCGTGGCCCACGGCGGACGGATCCTGGCCCTGGTCGAGAACCGCGGCCCGACCGAGGTGACGAGAGAGCTCGACACCGTCGGCCCGTTCGACTTCGCCGGACGGCTGACCACGGCCGTGACCGCCCACCCGAAGCGCTGCCCGGTGACCGGCGAGCTGCACTTCTTCGGCTACGGCGTGTTCCCCCCGCTGCTCACCTACCACCGGGCCGACGCGGCCGGGAACCTCGTGCAGAGCGAGGAGATCACCGTCCCCGGCCCGACGATGATCCACGACTTCGCCATCACCGAGCATTCGGTGGTGTTCATGGACCTGCCGGTGGTGTGCGACCCGTCGCTGCTCATGGCCGGGACCATGCCCTACCGGTGGAGCGACGACTACGGCGCCCGGCTCGGCATCATGCCCCGCGGCGGGGCCGACGCCGATGTGGTGTGGGTCGACATCGAGCCCTGCTACGTGTTCCACCCCCTCAACGCCGCCGAGCCGCAGCCCGGCCACCTCGAGATCGACGTGGCCCGCTACCCCCACCTGTGGCGCGACGGGCAGGACGGATTCGAGCCGACGACGCTGCACCGCTGGAGCGTCGACGTCGCCGCCCGGACCGTGAAGGAGGAGACGCTCGACGACCGGTCGGTGGAGTTCCCCCGGGTCGACGAGCGACGCGTCGGGCGGCCGGCCCGTTTCGGCTACGCGGTGCACACCCGGCCCGGTGCCGACGGGTTCGCCATGGAGACGGCGCTGGTCAAGTACGACCTGACCTCGGGAGCCACGGAGGAGCACGCCTTCGGGCCGGGCCGCACCCCGGGCGAAGGGGTCTTCGTCCCCGCCGCCGACGACGCCGGCGAGGACGACGGCTATGTCCTGGCCTATGTCCACGACGCCGGCCGGGACGGCAGCGACCTGGTCATCCTCGACGCCAGCGACTTCACCGCCTCGCCCGTCGCGACCGTCGCCCTTCCCCAACGGGTACCGTTCGGATTCCATGGCAGCTGGGTCGACGACACAGAGATCTGAGTTCCGGGGGCCCTTCGCCGACGGTCCGCCGCCCGAGGCGCTGCTGGTCGACGCGCCGTCGCTGCGGCATTTCGGGCTCGGCGAGCTCCGCCGCATGCTCGTCATCAACGGGATCGTGACGGTGTGCCTCGCCCGGGCCGTCGGGCGGTGGCTCCGCCATCCCCGCCGGCAGCGCCTGGCCGAGGCGGCGGCCGGCGGGATCGTCGACGCCTTCATCGCCCTCGGCCCGATGTTCGTCAAGCTCGGCCAGCTGCTCGGCTCCTCCCCCAGCATCTGCCCGCCGGCGCTGTCGGAGGCCGCCCGGCGCTGCATCGGCACCATCACGCCCCTCCCCCCGGCCGTCGTCCGGGCGGTGATCGAGCGCGACCTCGGCCGTCCGGCGGAGGAGCTGTTCGCCGGGTTCGGGGACGAGCCGCTGTCGGCCGCCTCGGTGGCCCAGGTCCACGGCTGTGTCCTGCCCGACGGGCGGGCGGCGGTGGTCAAGGTGCAGCGGCCCGAGCTGCGGCCCACGGTCACCGCCGACCTGCGCATCCAGTGGCGGCTCATGAAGCTCCTGGAGCGGTTCTCGGGCTTCGCCCGCGACGCCAACGTGACCGGCTCCATCGAGGACCTCCACGCCGTCACCTTCAACGAGCTGAACTTCACGCTCGAGGCGGAGCGCCAGAGCCGTTTCCGGGACCGGATCGGCCACTACGGCGACAATGCCGCCGTCACCGCCCCCGAGGTGTACTGGAACTGGTGCGGGCCCAACGTGATCTGCATGGAACGCCTCTTCGGCGTGCCCATCGACGACTTCGCCGCCGTCCGGGCCCGCAACGGCGACGGCAAGCTGTCGATGCGCCGGGGCGTGAAGGTGTGGATGGAGGCCTGTCTGGTACACGGCCCGTTCCACGGCGACGTCCATGCCGGCAACATCTGGATCCTCGACGACGGGCGGGTCGGGTACCTCGACTTCGGGATCATGGGCGAGCTGAGCGACGACTGGAAGCAGCTCATGCGCGACTTCTTCTACACGTCGGCCCTCGACAACGACTTCACCCGCGTCGCCCGGGCCTACAAGCGGGTCGGGGCCTTCCCGGCCGACATCGGCACCGACGAGGAGATCGGCGCCCGGATGCAGATGGTGTTCAGCCCGATGTTCGACGCCGGGCTCGGCGAGGTGCCCATGGCGTCGCTGCTGGCCGAGATCATCCGCACCATGGGGGCCTTCTCCGGCGGGGCCGGCACGCCGAAGGAGCTCCAGCTGATCATCAAGCAGCTGCTGTACTTCGAGCGCTACTCCAAGGAGTTCGCCCCCGACTGGCCGATGTTCCGCGACCTGTACCTGATGCGCAACGTGTTCCCCGAGGCGGTGGCGGCGGCCGCCGCCGAGCGGGGCGAGGACTTCCCGGACTGAACATGACCGACGAGAACCTGCTGACGATCGACGAGCTGGCCCGGGCGGCGGGCACCACCGTCCGCAACGTGCGGGTGTACCAGGACCGGGGCCTGCTGGCGCCGCCGGAGCGGCGGGGCCGGCTCGGCCTCTACGGGCCCGACCACCTGCGCCGCCTGCGGCTGGTGCTGCGGATGCTGGGCCGGGGCTACCCGCTGGCCGCCATCCGGGAGCTGCTCGAGGCCTGGGAGGAGCAGCGCGACATCGGTTCGGTGCTCGGCCTGGAGGAGGTCATCACCGCCCCCTACCAGACCGAGGGCCCCCGGCGGCTGCCCGCCGCCCGCTTCCGGGAGCTGCTCGGCGGCGACGAGGTGGCCGCCGCCCGGGCGGTGGAGACCGGACTCGCCCACCTCGACGGCGACGACGTCGTGATCCCAAACCCCCGCTTCTTCGACGTCGGCCTCGAGTTGCTGGGCGAAGGGTTCCCGCCCCGGGCCATGGTCGAGGTGGCGGCCGAGATCGCCCGGGCCATGGACCAGGTGGCCCAGGTCTGCGTGTCGTTCGTCAGCGAGCACCTCTGGAGGGAGTTCCTCGACGCCGGCCTGCCCGCCGCCGACGCCGAACGGGTCGCCGGGGTGATCCAGCGGATGCGCCCCCGGGCCCAGGCCGCGGCCGACGCCGCCCTGGCCGAAGCGATGGAGAAGCACACCGACGCCGTCTTCACCCAGACCGCCGAGCGGCTGGCGTCCAAGGCCCGCCGGCGGCCCAAGCCCTCGGCGTCGTAAGCCCCGCCAGGGGGTCGCTCCCCGCCAAGCTCCCCTCGGGAACGATAGGGCTCGAAGCGGCCGGATGAATGGCGATCAATGACGCTGGCCTGGCCACCCGGTCGACGGTTCGGTTCCCGCAGCGCCTGCACGACGGGGCTGTCACATGGGGAGCGAACACCGCTGTCTGGAGACCTGTTAGGTTCGTCAAACTCGCGCGTACGGTGAGGAGGCCCTCTCATGAAGCTTGCTCTCTACCTACCGAACTTCCGCACCAACGTGACCGTCAAGGAGCTCGAGGATTTCACCAGCCTCGCCGAGGAGCTCGACTTCGACTCCGTCTGGAC
>DASYFF010000266.1:0-2730 GCA_036498605.1 Acidimicrobiia bacterium
TCCGACAGCTCGGGGACCACGGCCATCTTCACCGACTACCTGACCGAGACCAGCCCCAGCTGGACGCAGGCCCGGGGCGGGGCGGAGAAGAGCCAGGGCCGGGATGTCGCCTGGCCGGTCGGCAACCCCGGCAAGGGGAGCGACGGCGTGGCCGCCGTCCTCAACCAGACCGAAGGGGCCCTCGGCTACATCGAGCTCACCTATGCCCTGTCCAACGGCCTGCAGGTCGGGTTCGTGAAAAACAAGGCCGGTCACTTCATCCAGCCCTGTGTGGAGACCGTCACCGCCGCCGCCCGCGACATCGCCATCCCGCCCGACCTCCGCTTCGACCTGACCGACACGCCGGGCAACGACGCCTACCCGATCACCGGTACGACCTGGGCCCTGGTCTACGAGCACCAGAGCGACGCCACCCGGGCCAAGACGCTGGTCAACTTCCTGGTCTGGGTGCTCGACGTGGGTCAGAGCAAGGCCCGGGGCCACAACTACGCGCCGCTGTCCCCCGAGGTGCGGTCGCTGGCCATCGACCAGGTCAAGAAGGTCAGTCTCGACGGACAGCCCGTCGCCCGGTAGACCCTCAGCGGAGCGGGACCGAGAACCGTTTGGTCACCAGCCGGGCCACGATCGTCAGCAGCACCACGAGCACGATGAGCGTGAGGGCGGCGCCCCAGGCCCGCTCCTGGGCACCGACGAACGGCAGCGTGGCGTTGCGGAAGATCTGGGTCGACAGGGCGGTGTTGGCGCCATCGAACACGTGCCAGTTGGTCGTGCGGGAGGCGCCGACGGTGAAGAGCAGGGGAGCCGTCTCGCCCGCCGCCCGGGCCACGGCCAGGAGGGCGCCGCTGGTGATGCCGGGGATGGCGGCGGGGAGGACGACGGTGATGATCGTGCGGGCCCGGCTGGCGCCCAGCGCCAGGCTCGCCTCCCGCAGCCCGGCCGGGACGAGCCGGAGGATCTCCTCCGTCGAGCGGATCACGATCGGGAGCATGAGGCAGGCCAGGGCCAGCGACCCGGCGAAGCCCGACAGCCCGTACTTGAGGACCCAGATCGTGTAGATGAACAGGCCCATGACGATCGACGGCACGCCGGTCATGACGTCGGCCATCGTCCGGATCACGTTGGCCAGGCGGTTCTTCTTGCCGTACTCGTTGAGGTAGACGGCGGCCAGGATCCCGAGCGGGACGGCCATGAGCGTCGCCGCCCCGGTGATGACCAGCGTCCCGATGATGGCCGGGCCCATGCCGGGGCCGATGCTGCGGGACAGGATCGGGATCGGCTTCGTCAGGAAGTCCCAGCTGATGACGCCGACGCCCTTGTGCAGGACGTAGTACACGATGGCCACCAGCGGCACGAGGGCGACGAGCACTGCTCCTCCGACGAGGCCGGTGAACAGCTTGTTCATGAGGCGGCGACGACCGAGAACTTTGGCGTCGTCCGGCGAACGGGCGCCGAAGACGGTTTCGGGTCTGGTGCTCACCGCTTCCCTCCGGCCAGACGGCGATCGGCCCGGCTCGTGATGCGCCGGGCGAGCAGGTTCACGATGACGGTCATGACGAACAGGACCACCCCGAGCCCGATGAGCGCCGCCCGGTGGACGTCGGTGGCTTCGCCGAACTGGTTGGCCACGACGGCGGCCATGGCGTCGCCGGGGCCGAAGAGGTGGGGCGGGAAGTTGACCGACGGGGTCGAGCCGATGACCAGCGCCACGGCGATCGTCTCGCCCATGGCCCGGCCGAGGCCGAGCATCACGGCCCCGACGAGGCCGGTGCGGCTGTAGGGGACGACGGCACCCCGGATCATCTCGAACCGGGTGGCGCCGAGGCCCCAGGCCGCCTCCTTCTGGTCGCGGGGGACGGTGGCGAAGACCTCCCGGCTGATCGATGTGACAATGGGTGTGATCATCATGGCCAGGATGATCCCGGCCGTCATGAAGTTCCGCGGGCTGTTCCCCTCGAACATGGTCCCCAGCAGCGGCACCGAGTGGAAGAGGGAGCCGATGTGGTCGTAGAGGCCGCCCGCCTTGGCCAGCCACGGCCCGAAGACCAGGATGCCCCAGAGGCCGTAGACGACCGACGGGATGGCGGCCAGCAGGTCGATGAGGTAGGTGACCGGGACCCGCAGCCGCTTCGGGGCCAGTTCGGTGATGAACAGGGCCAGGCCGATGCTGACGGGGACGGCGATGACCAGGGCGATGGCCGAGACCAGCAGCGTCCCGTAGATGAAGGCCAGGGCGCCGAAGTGGTTGGCGGCCGGGTTCCAGTCCTTGGAGGTGACGAACTTCAGGCCCTCGTGGCGGAAGGCCGGCATCGCCTCCTTGGTGGTGGAGAACAGGATGAGGCCGAGCACGACGAGGACGAGGAGCCCGGAGGCGAGACAGACCCAACGGAACGTCTGGTCGGCCAGCCGGGACCCGCCGTGGAGCGGGCCTTTCGGCGCTCCCGGCCCGGAGGCGACCTCCGGTGGCCTCGTCGTGCTCGGTGGGGCGATCAAGCCGGGATGACCAGCTTGCCGACCTGGGCCACCGCCTGGGTCTTGATGGCGTCGGACAGCTTGGCGTAGTTGATGCTGTTGGCCATGTCCTGCCCGTCGGCGTAGATGAACTGGAGGAAGGCCTTGAGCGCCGCGCCCTTGGCCTTGTCGGTCTGGTTGGTGTAGGCGATGATCCACGTCGGCGACGTGATCGGGTAGGCGGCGTCGCCGTCGGCCCACAGCGGGTTGTAGGTCAGGTCG
>DASYFF010000267.1:0-4250 GCA_036498605.1 Acidimicrobiia bacterium
ATCTGCGGGTCGGCCACCAGCAGCTGCTGATCCTCGTCGCTGCCCTGGCCAGCGTGGTCGGCCTCCAGCTCTTCCTCCACGGCACCCGCCTGGGGTTGGCCTGCCGGGTCTGCGCCGACAACCGGGACATGGCCGGCCTGCTGGGGATCCCCCGGCGCTTCGTCTCCAGCGTCAACTGGACCCTCGGCGCCTTCCTGGCCGGGGTGGCCGGCGTCCTGATCGCCCCCCTCACGCTCACCGTCAACGTCGAGACGTTCGGGATCTATCTCGTGACGGCGGTGGTGGCTGCCCTCTTCGGCGGCCTCACCGGCGTGCTCGGCGCCTTCCTCGGGGGCCTGGCCCTCGGCGTGGCCCAGAGTGTGGCCACCGTCGAGATCAGCCAGGCCGGTGTCGAGGCGCTGGCGGTCTTCGCCGCCCTGGCCGGCCTGCTCGCCCTGCGCCGGCGCTGGCCGGCGGAGATCTCCGGCCACCACCAGATCGACAGCGGCGGCTGGCGGGGCAGCCGGGCCTGGCTTCCGGCCCGGGTGGTCTTCGCCGGGCTGTGGGGGCTGCTGCTCCTCAACGCCGTCCGCACGAACTTCTGGGCCTTCACCGCCTCGCTCGTCCTCTTCTACGTGCTCGTCTCCCTGTCGCTGGTCGTGTCGGCGGGATGGACGGGCCAGCTCAGCCTGGGCCACGGCGCCCTGGTCGGTCTCGGCACCTTCTCGATGCTCTCCCTGCGGGGTCAGCACGGCCTCGGGTTCTGGCCCGCCCTTGCCCTCACCGTCGGGTTCGGGATCCTGGCCGGGCTGCTCTACGGGGCGATTTCTTTGCGGCTCGGCTCGACCCAGGTCGCCATCGTCACGCTGGCCCTCTCGCTGGTCGGTTCGGCCTGGCTCTTCCCCCGGATCGGCACCGGCGGCAGCGTGCCCGTCCCGGCCTTCCTCCACTCCGACCGCAAGCTGCTGGTCGGCTTCGTGCTCGCCGTGGCGCTCTGCGTCCTGCTGCTGCTGCGGCTGCGGTCCACGTTCTGGGGTCTGGCCTTCCTGGCCAGCCGGGACGCGCCCGACATGGTCGGCCACTTCGACCTGCCGGTCGGCGCCTGCCGGCTGTGGGCCTTCTCCATCGCCGGAGGTATCGCCGCCCTGGCCGGGGCGGGCTTCGGGCTGCTCCTCTCGTCGGTGCCGACCTACGCCGTCGGGGTCACCATGTCGCTCAACGCCCTCGTCTTCACGGTGGTCGGCGGAGTCCATCTGGTGACCGGAGCGTTCATCGGGCCACTGCTGTTCATCGCCGGGCCGCAGGTGTTCAAGACCTCGCAGGTCGGGGCCAGCGCCTGGCCGCAGATCACCGGCGGTCTGACGGTGATGCTGGTGGTCCTGGCCCGTCCGGACGGCCTGGCGAGCCTCCTTCGGCGCCCGTCGTCACCGGCGCTGGCCGCAACCGGCCCGGAACTCGATCTCAGGACCTTGGACGACGAGCGGCGCGACGCCGCGACGCCGCTGCCCGCTCGGGCCAATCGGAACCAATGACAGGGGGAGAGGAATCATGAAGCGTTCGAGGCGACGTGAGGCGGCCGCCGCCGCCGGGCTCATCCTGGCGCTGGTGGGCGGCGGGGCCGCTCCGGCCCGGGCGGCCGGCCCGGGACTGTCGGTGTTCGAGGCGTTCGCCGCCTCCCGGACGGTCACGATGCAGCCGCGGGCGGCGGCGTTGCTGTCGCTGGTTGTGGAGCAGTACGTCGGCGCCACCCACGCGCTGGTGGACTCGGCGCCCCGGACGCAGGGCTATGCCGCCACCTACGGGATCCCGGTGGCCAACGACCTCCACGGTACTGGCATCCCGCTCAGCTACGGCGGGCAGTGCTACGCCAACTACCCGGGTGAAGCCCAGGTGGACTGCGGCGTTCCCGTCCCGGGAGTCGTGGCACCGCGCCCCCCCGAGGGCGCGCCCTTCGACGGAGGGATGTTCTTCGCCCGAGCCAAGGCCAGCGGTGACCCGACCGATCCGGAGAAGCTGACGGCGTCCGGCGTCACGGAGTCGGGGGGTCTGCGGCTGGGCGACGTCCTCGACATCGGCTTCAACCGCTCGCGGTCGCGGACCTTCATCGACGACAAGGGCGTCCACGCCGTGACCGCCTCGGCGGCCAAGGACATCCAGGTGGGGGCGGCGCTCCACATCGCCAGCATCTCGGCCGTGGCCGAGGCCTTCCACGGCGGCGACCTCGCCGGCGCCACCGGGAAGGCGTCGACCGACATCGAGGGCGTCACGATCGGCGGGGTGCCGGTGGTCATCGGCCCCGAAGGCGTCATGGTGCAGGGCACGAAGCTGGCCGAGGCCAAGACCCCTGACGCCGAGGCCGTCCGGGCGGCGATGGCCGGCCAGGGACTCACGATCCAGCCCCTCAGCGCCCCGTCGGTGACGAAGGACCAGTCGAGCGGCTACGTGGACGCCACCGCCTCCGGGTTCCAGGTCCTGTTCCGGCGCCCGACCGGAGACCAGTTCGGCATCACCTTCGGCTACGCCTCGGCCCGGGCCACGGCCGTCCGGGCCGCTGCCGCCCAGGGGGACTCGGACCTGCTCCTCCCGGGCGGGCACACGGCGGCGGCGCCCGCCGCGCTCCCCGCCGGACGGCTCGAGGGTGGGGCGGCGTGAAGGAACCGATGACGGGCGAGGTCACCGTCTCGCGTCCCCCAGTGGACCTCGACGGGGCGGGACGCGTCCCCCGACCGGGCGGCGAGGCCGTCCTCGAGGCCACCGGCATCACCACCTCCTTCGGCGACCTGCGGGCCAACGAGGACGTCTCCCTGACCGTGGGCGCCGGACGGGTGACGGCGCTGATCGGCCCCAACGGCGCCGGCAAGACGACGTTGTTCAACGTGGTGACCGGCGTCGTCCGGGCCCAGGCAGGGTCCCTGCGGGTCTTCGGGCAGGAAGTCACCGGGCCGACGCCGGCCAAGATGGCCCGCCTCGGGTTCATCCGCACCTTCCAGGACCTGAAGGTCGTCCGGCGCCTCACGGTGTTCGACAACGTCGTGATCGGCGCCGGCCGTGGGCAGCGGCCGTCCCTGCCCGGATCGCTGTGCGGCTGGCCGTCGGCCCGCCGGAAGGAATCGGCCATCCGGCAAGCGGCGGAGTGGGCCCTCGACTTCGTCGACCTCGGCCGCCTGGCCGGCACCTACGTCGGCGACCTGCCCTACGCCGCCGAACGCCGGGTGGAGATCGCCCGGGCCCTGGCCGCCCGCCCCCGGGTGCTCCTCCTCGACGAACCGACCGCCGGTATGGGCCCGGGCGAGACCGTCGAGATCGGCGGGCTGCTCAGCCGGGTCGTCGACGATCTCGGCATCCCGGTGTTCGTCATCGAGCACGACATGCGGGTCGTGCGGGGCTTCGCCGACTGGGTCTACGTCCTCGAGCAGGGTCGTATCATCACCGACGGCCCGCCGGAGACGGTCCTTTCCGACCAGCGGGTCATCGACAGCTACCTCGGAACCAGGCGGGGCTCCGGTGCTTGAGGTCCGCGCCGTCACCGCCGGCTACGGCTCCGTCGAGGCCCTCCGGGGCGTGTCCTTCATGGTGCCGGAGGGAACGACCGTCGCCCTCCTCGGCCGTAACGGCGCCGGGAAGAGCACGACCCTGCGGGTGATCTCGGGTCTCCTGCATCCCCGCGGCGGCGAGGTCACCTTCGACGGGACCCGCATCGACCAGCACCGCCCCGAGGCGATCGCCCGCCTCGGTATCGCCCACGTGCCCGAGGGACGGGAGATCTTCAACGGGCTCACGGTGGCCGAGAACATCAGCGCCGGCGCCTACTTCCGCCGGCTCGACCGGAACGAGCTCAAGGACGAGGTCGACCGGGTCCTCGAGTTCTTCCCCGTCCTCAAGCAGTTCCTCGGCAAGCCGGCCGGGACGCTGTCGGGCGGCCAGAAGCAGATGCTGGCCCTGGCCCGGGGCCTCGCGGCCCGCCCCCGCCTGCTGATGGTGGACGAGCCGTCGCTCGGCCTGTCACCCATCGCCATCGAACAGCTCTACGACCGCCTCGCCTTCCTCCGCCGGGAGGAGCGGGCGCTGACCGTGCTCCTCGTCGAGCAGTACGTCGGGTTGGCCCTCGAGGTGGCCGATTACGCCTACGTCCTCGAGAAGGGCGAACTCGTGCTCAACGGCGATGCCCACGAGCTTCACGACCATCCCGAGATCGTCTCCGCCTATGTCGGCTGACCGGAGAGCCATCCCCACCCCGATGCATCCGTTCCACGCACCACCACTTCGAAAAG
>DASYFF010000268.1:0-2439 GCA_036498605.1 Acidimicrobiia bacterium
GCCGCCATGCCGGCCATGTGCAGCGGATGGCGGGCGGCCGTGGTGATGATCCCGGAGGCGATGTCGATCCGCTCCGTGCGGGCGGCGACGGCGCCCAGGATGACGGCGGCCTCCTTCAGGTTCCAGCGTTCGGAGAGGAACACCCGCCGGAACCCGATCCGCTCGGCGTCGACACCGTCCTCGACGCCCTGGGCCGGCGTGCGGGCGTCGCTCTCCCGTCCACCGCTCGGGGCCCGGGGCACGACGCGGCCGCCGATGATGTAGGCGCTGAGGTCGGGCAGTGTCCCGGTGGGGTTCACAGCGTGGCGAAGGCGTCGAGGTCGCCGGCGTGCGTGAGGGTGCGCAGGACGAGTGTGTCGGCGAGGCCCCGGGCGTCGCCGCCCTGGAGCTGCATCTGGCCCAGCATGGCGATCCCCGGCGCCAGGGTGTAGAGGAGGCTCTGCCGGTAATGGAAGCGGCACTCTTCGAGGTCGTAGTCACCGACGCCGGCGGCCGACAGCCGGGAGTGATAGCGCCGGAGGAGGTCCTCCCAGCGCCGGCGCAGGTCGTCGGTGGTCATGCTTCCCGACAGGAGATAGGCGACGTCCTGCGTTCCCCGGCAGCGGCCGGCCAGCTGCCAGTCGAGAACGACCGGTTCGCCGTCAGGCCGGAAGAAGATGTTGTCGAGGCGGAAGTCGTTGTGGACGAACGTCTGCGGGCCCTCGGCGCAGCGGGCCAGGACCTTGGCCCAGTCCGGGGCGATCTCCTCGACGGCGCCGAGCACCGCGCCGGGGACGCGACCGGCGTAACGCTGGCGCAGCGCCGCGACGCCGCTCGTGACGAGTTGGGTGAGGATGGCGCCGAGGACGGGGTCGGTCCACGAGACGAGGCGGGTGGCGTCGCCGCCCGGAGGGTCCGATTCCCAGAAGGCGGCGTGGAGGTCGGCCAGCCGGTCGACGAGGCGCTCGGCGTCGGCGCCGTCGAGACCGGCGACCTGATCGCCCATCCGCAGGCCCTGCAGGTCTTCGAGCAGCAACGGCTCCTCGGCGCCCTCCCGTCCGGCGTGGTAGCAGGAGGGAAGGCGGACGGGGAGGGCACCGGCCACATCGGCGTAGACGAAGCGCTCGCGGGCGAACAGTCCCATGGCGGCTTCCATGGCCCGCTGGGTTTCGGTCGAGCCCGGCGCCTTGGCGATGACCGTGGCGGGGCCGGGCGACCCGTTCCGCTCGTAGGTGAGGAGCAGGCGAGCCAGCTCTCCGGCGGCGCTGGCGATCTCGAGCGGGCGGGTCTCGACCTCCGCCACGGCCGCGGTCGTCACGCCGTTGGCCCGCAGGACCTCGGTCAGCCAGTCCGGCCCGATCGTGTTCAGCCACGACCCTGCCGCCGGGCCGGATGCGGTCGTCATCGTCACCTCGCCTGCCCGCCGGCCGGGGCCATCTCGGGAGTGAGGCGGGGTGCACCCGCACCGTTAGGGGCCGCTTCGGGGGCCGGAGCGGGAGCGGCGGCGGGGAGTCCGAGGGTGACGACCCACAGCACCACGGCCCCGAGGCCGAAGGTGACGATCGCCGCCGGGTAGGTGGCCGCCATCCCGAGCCTGGTGTTCAGAGTGAGCCAGACCGGCCAGGCAGTGGCGGCGTTGGCCACACCGTCGGCCATGGGCAGCAGCGCCAGGATCAGCAGCGATTTCCATCCCTGCAGCAGCGGAGCGGTCCGGTAGACCAGGTAGCCGGCGACGATGGGCATGGTGGCGTTGACCGGCGGCCACCACAGCGGCAGGCCCCAGGGGTTGAACGGCTGCGAGCCGTAGTAGGTGTAGACGTGCATGAGGATGCCGGGCGTCTCGAGCACCACGTCGACGGCCATGATGGCGAACCACAGGTTCCAGAACTGGCGGCGGTTCAGCCCTTTGCGCAGCAGGTGCCAGACGAGGATCGCCTGACCGCCGACGAACCAGCTGTAGACGGGATACATGAACAGCGGGATCGGCCGTCCGATGATCTCGATGCCGACCCACTGGTTGTGCCGGGGGAAGAAGCACATCCCGAGGACGTCGACGATCGGTTCGAACACGATGCAGACCGTCCCTCCGGCCAGCAGGAGCAACGGGACGATGGACTGGTGGCGACGCCAGTAGCGGACGGCCAGGGCGATGGCGACCACCCACACCGCCGCGACGCCGATCGTGAAGATCGTCTGCCCCACGGCGTTCATCTCGAGCCCGTTCGGAGGCTGGCTGATGGGCGACAGGTCGGTCACTTCTGCGTCTCCTTGTCAGTTGCGGTGGGCCGGAGCCCACCCCGGGGCGCACGTGAAGTTGGCGTCGTTGTTGCCGAGCGGGCGGAAAAGCCCCCGCTCGAACCGCAGCGGGACAACGCAGAGGTTGACCCGGTTCCGGTCGCCGTCGGGGAACGTGATCGGCGGGACGAGCCCGCCCAGGGTCTCGTTGTCCAGAGAGCGCAG
>DASYFF010000269.1:0-7029 GCA_036498605.1 Acidimicrobiia bacterium
CGAGTACGTTCGCATCACCCAGGGCTTGTCGCGGGCCGGCACGCTATCCATTCTCTTTGCTCGGAACGGTTTGTGCCATTCCGAGCGGCGAGATTCTTATCGTGTGGTGTAGTCGTAGAACCCCTGGCCGCTCTTCCGCCCCAGACGGCCCGCCGACAGCATCCGGCGGAGGTGCTGCGCCGGCTGCAGGAAGGGGTCGGGGTTCTCCTTGTGGAGCGCGTCGAGGATCGAAACGGTGACGTCGATGCCAACGAGGTCGATGAGGGCGAAGGGCCCCATGGGCATGTTGGCGCCGGCCTTCATGGCCGAGTCGATGTCCTCCTGGCTGGCCACGCCCCGCTCGAGGAGGCGGACGGCCGAGTTGAGGTAGGGGAACAGGAGGGCGTTGACGACGAAGCCGGCCACGTCGCGCACCTCGACCGGGCTCTTGCCACACGACTCGGCGAAGGCCAGGGCGGCGTCGACGGTCTCGTCGCTGGAGGTGATGGCCCGGATGACCTCGACCAGGCCCATCATCGGCGCCGGGTTGAAGAAGTGGATGCCGCAGATCTGGCCCGGCCGGCTGGTGGAAACTGCCATTTCCACCACCGGCAGCGTCGAGGTGTTGGTGGCCAGGATCGTGTGGGGGGCGCAGAGCTTGTCCAGCTCGGCGAAGAGCGCCTTCTTGACCGCGAGGTCCTCCACCACCGACTCGACGACGATGTCGCACTCGGCCAGCTCGGCCAGGTCGGTCACCCCACGGACCCGGGCCAGGGTGGCGTCACGGTCCTCTTCGGTCAGCCGGCCCTTCTCGACCTGCTTGGCCAGCGACTTCTCGAGGCCCTTGACCATCCCGTCGGCGCTCGACTGCGAGCGGCTCCGGAGTACGACCTCATACCCGTTCTTGGCCGCCACCTCCGCGATGCCGGAACCCATGGTTCCCGACCCGATGATCCCGACGCGCTTGATGTCCATGGGACTCCCCTCGCCATGCCACGAAAGTTGAAAGGTGCCGGTCAGGCTAGCTGCGGGGTACCCAAAACTTCGACGGGTAGTCTCGATCCACATGGATGGAGACGCGACGGGGACTCTGGCGCTGGTCGGTGGGGCCGAGTGGCGGGAGGGGTGCCGGAAGTTCGACGCCGCCCTGCTGGAGGCGGCCGGGGCCGACGAGGTGCTGGTGCTGCCGACGGCGGCCGCCTTCGAGAACCCTCGGCGGGCGGTCGAGACGGCCCGGGGGTACTTCGAGGACCTCGGCGCCCGCGTCTCGGGGTTGATGGTCCTCGGCCGGACCGAGGCGGAGGACCCGGCCAACGCCGCGGTGGTGCGGTCGTCGCGCTTCGTCTACATCGGCGGCGGCTCGCCGATGCATCTCCGATCGGTCCTCAAGGGGTCCCGGCTGTGGGAGGCGCTGGTCGAGGCCTGGAACGACGGCGCCGTCCTCGCCGCCTCGTCGGCGGGGGCCATGGTGCTGTGCGACCCGATGGTCGACCCCCGGGGCGGGGCCTACACCGTGGGGCTCGGCCTGCTGTCCAACATGCCGATCTTCCCCCACCACGACACCGCCCCCGCTCACCTCAAGGAGCGGTCGACGGAACTGCGGCCCGACGGCGCCGTCCTCGTGGGGATCGACGAGCAGACCGCCCTCCTGCGGGACCCCGACGGCGGCTGGCGGGTGGCCGGCGAGGGATCGGTCACGCTCTACGGGCCGGGGCGCGCCGACTCCGCCACCTATGGGCCCGACTCGCCGGTGGACCGGCTGCCGCCTAGCTGACGGAGATGGTCACGCTCAGGATGTAGAGCGTCCGGGACGGCTTCCCGTTGGGGTCGGGCGGGTTCTGGGCGAAGGTCTCCAGTTTCTGGGCCACCTCGAGGCCACCGGTGACCATCCCGAAGCGGGAGTAGCTGGCCGGCAGCTGCGTGCCTCCGCTCCCGGTGACGACGAAGAACTGGGACCCGTTGGTGTTGGGCCCGGAGTTGGCCATGGCCAGGGAGCCGAGCTTGTAGAACGGCGGCCCGTCCTTGGGGAGCTCATCCTCGAACTGGTAGCCGGGCCCCCCCTGGCCGGTGCCCTGGGGGTCGCCGCCCTGGATGACGAAGTCCTTCACCACCCGGTGCCAGGTCAGCCCGTCGAAGAACTTCTTCTGGGCCAGGAAGACGAAGTTGTTGACGGTCTTCGGGGCGCCCTTGGCGTCGAGGTCGGCGGTGAACTTGCCGCACGACGTCTCGAAGGTGGCGGTGTACTTCTTGGCCGGGTCGACGGTCATCGGCGGAGCGGCGGTGAATGTCGGCCGGTTGGGGTTGTCGGGCGGCTTGGTGTCGTTGCACTGGACGGCGGCCACCGCCGGGTTGACCGTCGTGGTGGTGGTCGGCCCGCTGCTGGCGGTCGTGGTCGATGCCGAGCTGGCGTTGGACTTCTTCCCGCCGCCGCTGCTGTGCAGCGCGGCGAACAGGACGAAGAGCCCGATGATGAGGACGAAGCCGACCGTGCCCCGGATGAGCGACTGGCGCTTCTTCTGCTGCCTGGCGGCTTCCAACTGCGCCGCCCGGGCGGCTTCCCGGTTCTGGCGCTGGCGTTCCCGTTTCGGATCCGGCATGGGGCGAGAGTCTAAGCCGACGGGTAATCGAGAGGCGGGCAAGGGGGGGTCCGCTGGTACCCTCGATCGCGCCATGACCAGCCCAATTCCTTCCCCCCACACCTGATGGCGCTCGTCGTCCAGAAGTTCGGCGGCAGCTCGGTGGCCGACCCCGACCGGATCCGGGCGGTGGCCGACCACATCGCCCGGACGCGCCGCTCCGGCGACGATGTGGTCGTCGTCGTGTCGGCCATGGGCAAGACCACCGACGAGCTCGTCCGCCTGGCGGCCGAGGTGTCGAGCACCCCCGCCGGCCGGGAGATGGACATGCTGCTCACCGCCGGCGAGCGGATTTCCATGGCGCTTCTGTGTATGGCGCTGATCGACATGGGGGTGCCGGCCGTGTCGTTCACCGGCTCCCAGGCCGGGATCGTGACCGACACGACCCACGGCAAGGCCAAGATCCTGGAGGTCCGGGCCCAACGGCTGACCGAGGCCCTCGGGGCGGGCAACGTGGTCGTGGTGGCCGGCTTCCAGGGGGTGTCGACGACCCTCGACGTCACCACCCTCGGCCGGGGCGGGTCCGACACCACCGCCGTGGCGCTGGCCGCCGCCCTCAAGGCCGACGCCTGTGAGATCTACACCGACGTGACCGGGGTGTTCACCGCCGATCCCCGGATCGTGCCCAACGCCCGGCGCCTGAGTCTCGTGTCCTACGAGGAGATGCTCGACATGGCCGCCACCGGCGGGAAGGTGCTGGCCCTGCGGTCGGTCGAGTTCGCCCGGAACCACGGCGTGGCGGTGCACGTCCGGTCCAGCTTCACCTGGGAGCCCGGCACCTGGGTGAGAGAGGAAGACGAGACGATGGAGGCAGCGATCATCTCCGGGGTCACCCACGACACCGGCGAGGCGAAGGTGACGATCACCGGCGTGCCCGACCAGGTCGGCATCGCCGCCCGGGTCTTCCGGGCGCTGGCCGACGAGGCCGTGAACGTCGACATGATCGTGCAGAACGTGTCCAAGAGCGGGATCACCGACATCTCCTTCACGCTCCCCAAGGACGATCTGAAGAAGGCCGGCAAGGTCATCGAGACCCTCGTCGGCGACCTCGGCGCCACCGGCTTCGACGAGGACAACGGCATCGCCCGGGTGTCGCTCATCGGCGCCGGCATGAAGACCCACCCCGGCGTGGCCGCCACCATGTTCGAGGTCCTGGCCCGGGAGGGCGTCAACATCGAGATGATCTCCACCAGCTCCATCCGCATCTCCTGCGTGGTGCGGGCCGACCAGGTCGACCGGGCGGTGCAGTCGCTGCACGACGCCTTCGGGCTGGCCGAGGGCGCCGGGGCGGTGCCGGCGTGACCCCGTCGTCCGTTCGACTCGGCGTCATCGGCGCCACGGGCCTCGTCGGCGGCGAGATGCTGCGGATCCTGGAGCAGCGCAACTTCCCGGTCGCCGAGCTGCGGGCCTACGCCTCGGCCCGGTCCGAAGGCCGGAAGCTGCCCTTCGCCGGCGGAGAGGTCGCCTGCGAGGTCCTCCGCCCGGGATGCTTCGACGGGCTCGACCTCGTGATCGTCGATGTCGACGACCCGCTGGCCCTGGAATGGGCTCCGCTCGCCGTCGCCGCCGGAGCCCGGGTGGTCGACAACTCGGCCGCCTTCCGCATGGACCCCGACGTCCCGCTGGTGGTGGCCGAGGTCAACCCGGAGGACCTGGCCGACCTCCCGAAGGGCATCGCCTCCTGCCCCAACTGCACCACGATGGTGCTGGTCGCCGCCCTGGCGCCGCTCCACCGGGCCGCCGGGCTGCGGCGCATGATCGTGTCGACGTACCAGTCGGTGTCGGGGGCCGGGCAGCCCGGGATGCGGGAGCTCGAGGAGCAGTGGACGAAGGGCGCGGGCGAATGGGAGTTCTACCGCCGGGCCGGCGCCGGTGACCCGCTGCCCGCCGGGCAGGTGTGGGCCAAGCCGATCGGCGGCAACGTCATCCCGCTCGCCGGGTCGGTCAAAGAGGCGGGCTATACGTCGGAGGAGTGGAAGCTGGTCAAGGAGACCCGCAAGATCCTCCACGACGACTCGATCGCCGTGACGGCGACCTGTGTGCGGGTCCCGGTGTTCGTCGGCCATGCCATGACCGCCAACCTGGAGTTCGGCCGGCCCGTGAGCAAGGCCGAGGCGGTCGAGCTGCTGTCGTCGGCGCCGGGCGTCGTGCTGGTGGACGGCGGCGACGGGGCGCCCACCGCCCTCGAGGGCGCCGGGATCGACCCGGTGCTGGTCGGCCGGCTGCGGGAGGACCCGTCGAAGCCGGGTGGGCTCGACCTGTGGGTGACGGGCGACAACCTCCGCAAGGGCGCGGCCCTCAACGCCGTCCAGATGGCCGAGGTGATGATCGGCGCCTAGTGAGCGTTTCGCAGAGCCAACACGAAACCGGGGTCAGCCGGCGGAGCCTTCGACGAAGATCATCCGGCCCTTCGAGCTCTCGAGCCGCATCGGCAGGATCGCCTGGTAGTCCTCGGAGTCGTACCAGGCCCGCGCCGCGTCGAGGGAGTCGAACTCCACCATGACCATGCGGGGGCCCCAGTCGCCTTCGATGACCTCCTGGGTGCCGCCCCGGATGAGGAAGCGGCCGCCGTGGCGGGCGATGCTCTCCTGGGCCAGCTTGCCGTAGGCGGTGTACTGCTGGGGGTCGTTGACCTCGAGCTCGACGATGACGTAGGCGCTCATGGGGCGGGATGCTCCTTTCCTGGGCGGCGGACGTGGAGGGGCCGGCCGGCGGCGCCCATGGCCGCTTCGGCCAGGGCCTCCGACAGGGTGGGATGGGGGGCGATGGTGAGGGCGAGGTCCAGGGCGGTGGCGCCCATCTCGACGGCCAGGGCGGCTTCGGCGGCCAGCTCGGCCACGCCGGCGCCGACCATGTGGACGCCGAGGATCGCTCCGTCGCCCCGGTCGGCCACGATCTCGACGTAGCCGTCGGGCCGGCCCAGGGCCACCGCCCGCCCCGAAGCCGCCAGCGGGAAACGGAAGCTCGTCGGATCGGCCCCCGCCGCTCTGACCTGCTCGACGGTGAGGCCGACGGTGGCCACCTGCGGGTCGGAGAACACCACGGCCGGGATGACGGCCGGATCGAAGGCGGCGCGTTGGCCGGCGGCGGCGGTGACCGCCACCTCGGCCTCGGCCGTGGCCTTGTGGGCCAGGGCCGGCCCGGGGGTGATGTCGCCGATGGCGTAGACGTCGGCCGCCGCCCGCCGGTCGGGGGCCACGACGATCCGTCCGTCGCCGTCGAGGGCGATGGCGCCGGGGAGGCCGAGGGAGTCGGTGTTCGGGCGCCTCCCCACCGCCACGACGACGACGCCGTCCCCGTCCGCGTCATCCCCCCCGCCCACCCGGCGCTCCTGCGCAACAGGGGGTGTTGCGGAGGAGCACCGGATGGGGAGGCGGCCCTCGCCGTCGGGCCCTTCGACGACGAGATCGTCGCCTTCGATACCGAGAACCTTCGTGGCGAGGCGGATCGTCACGCCCCGGGCCCTGAGGGCTCGTTCGAGCATGCGGGCCGGGCCGGTCGGCATGCCGGGGAGGAGCTGGTCGGCCAGCTCGACGATCGTCACCTCGGCGCCGAGCTTGGCCCAAGCACCACCGAGCTCCACGCCGATGTAGCCGCCGCCCACCACGGTGAGCCGGTCCGGGACACGCCGCAGGGCCAGGGCGGCGGTGGAGTCGAGGATCCGCTCGCCGTCGAAGGGCAGGGTGGGCAGCTCGGCAGGGCGCGACCCGGTGGCCAGGATCATGGACTTGAACTCGTAGAAGGTGGCGTCGTCGCCCCGGGTGACGGCCACCCGGCGGGCGGTGGCGAAGCGGGCCGTGCCGGTGGTGACGGTGACGCCGGCGTCGCGCAGAAGCTGGCCGACACCGCCGGTCAGGCGGCCCACGACGTCGCCGATCCAGGCCTGGGCCCGGTCGAGGTCGACCGCCGCCGTGAGGTCGACGCCGATCGACGCCGCTTCGCCGGGGAGGGCGGCGGTGTCGGCCACGTGGATGAGCGCCTTGGACGGGATGCAGCCGACGTTGAGGCAGACGCCGCCGATGCGGTCCCGCTCGACCAGGGTGACGGAGCGGCCGGCGGCCGCCCCCCGCAGGGCAGCGGCGTACCCGCCCGGCCCGCCGCCGATGACGAGCAGGTCGGCCCCGACGGCGACCTCCCCGACGACCATCAGCCACCCGCCGCCAGCAGCTCGGCCAGCAGGGCGACCGGATCGGCGAGGAGGCCGAGGACATGCTCGGCGAAGGCGGTGGCCACGTCGCCGTCGATGAGGCGGTGGTCGCAGGACAGCGACCAGGGCAGGGTGGGACGGGCCTTCACTTCGCCGTCGACGACGAACGGCCGGGGCCGGATGGCTCCGAAGCCCATGATGGCGACCTCCGGCGGCCGGATGATCGGGGTGGCGAACCGCCCGCCGAGGGCGCCGTAGTTGGAGATC
>DASYFF010000270.1:0-1909 GCA_036498605.1 Acidimicrobiia bacterium
CCGGTGGTGCGGTCCCAGCCGTCGGCGGCGGCGAGGCGGGCGATCAGCTCCTCACGCAGCGCGGAAGGCTCGACGACGGCGTCGACGATCAGGTCGCTGCCCATCCGCAGCAGGTTGATCTCGTGCTCCTGCTCGGCCACCCGGGCGGCGATGTAGGCGGCCCGCTCGTCGGGGTCCTCGATGGCGGCGATCTTGTTGGCGTACATGGCGTTGGTCGACGCCTCGGGCGCCATCGGCCCGATGGTGGCCGTCGGCAGCGCCAGGGTCGCCCGGGGCTCGAACCCCGGACAGCACATGGCGTAGTAGCCGGCGGCGTAGGCCTTGCGCATCACCACCGTGAGCCGGGGCACGTCGGCGCTGGCCATGGCGGTGATCATCTTGGCGCCGTGGCGGATGATGCCCTGGCGCTCCACCACCACCCCGACCATGAAGCCCGGCACGTCCTGCAGGAAGATGATCGGGATGTTGAAGGCGTCACACAGCGAGATGAACCGGGTCGCCTTGTCGGCCGAGTCGACGAAGATGGCACCGCTGCGCACGCAGGGCTGGTTGGCCACGATGCCGATCACCCGGCCGTCGAGGCGGGCCAGCCCGGTCACCATCTCCTGGGCCCAGCGGGCCTTGATCTCGAGGAACGACCCGCCGTCGACGAAGCGGTCGATGACCTCCCGCACGTCGTAGGCGGCGTTGGGATCGACCGGGACGAGACCCTCGGGCCAGTCGGTGATGGCCGGCGGGCGGCTCTCGGCCCGGGGCGCCTCGGCCCGGAACGACGACGGGAGGTAGCCGAACAGGTACCGCACGGCGGCGATGGCCTCCCAGTCGGAGCCGAACACCTCGTCGCCGCAGCCCGACACGGTGGCGTGCATCATCGCCCCGCCCATCTCCTCCAGGGTGGTGATCTCGCCGGTGACCTTCTCCGCCACCCGGGGTGACGCCAGGTACATCGAGGCGTTGCCCTCCACCATCCCGACCCAGTCGGTGAAGGCCGGCATGTAGGCGCCGCCCGCGGCCGAGGGGCCGTGCAGGCAGCAGAGCTGGGGCACCCGGCCCGAAAGGCGCACCTGGAGGTGGAAGATCCGGGCCGCACCCCGGTGCCCGGGGAAGAACCCCATCTGATCGGACAGGCGCCCGCCGGCGGCGTCGACGAGGAAGATGACCGGCAGCAGGTCGCGGTCGGCCCGCTCCAGGATCCGGACCTGCTTCTCGCACGACAGCGCTCCCCACGACCCGGCCTTGACGGTGTAGTCGTGGGCGATCACCGCCACCTGGCGGCCCTCGATCCGGCCCACCCCGGTGAGGACGCCGTCGGCCGGCAGGCCCTCGGCCCGGGCGTTGGCCAGCAGCCCGTCCTCCACCCACGAGCCGGGGTCGAGGAGGATCCGGAGCCGGTCCCGCACCGGGATCTTGTTCGTCCACTTCGACGGGTCGAGCCCGGCCAACGCCGTCCGCTGGGCCGCCCGGACGTCGGCGATCTGCTCGGTGGTCACCGCTCCCCCTCCCCGCCGGACGGGCGGCGGTGCATGAGCCCGGTGCGCCGGGCGACGCAGACCAGCTCGTCGCGCTGGTTGTAGGCCCGGTGCTCGAAGACCACGATGCCAGCCGCGGGCCGGGACTTCGACTCCCGGGCCTCGACGACCTCGCTCGCCACCCGGATCGTGTCGCCGTGGAAGACGGGCGCCGGGAAGCTGATGTCGCTCATCCCCAGCTGGGCCACGATCGTCCCCATCGTCAGCTCGTAGACCGACAGCCCGACGACCAACGCCAGCGTGAACATGCTGTTCACCAGCGGCCGGCCGAACTCCGTCTGGGCCGCGTAGTCGAAGTCCAGGTGGGGGGCCGCCGGGTTCATCGTCATGGTGGTGAACAGGATGTTGTCGGTCTCGGTCACCGTCCGGCGGACGACGTG
>DASYFF010000271.1:0-2550 GCA_036498605.1 Acidimicrobiia bacterium
TCATCGTCACCCCCCGCGCCCCCATCTTCGCCGACGCCGGATCGTCGACCACCCTGACCGACGTGTACCGCACGCTGTTCCTCGGCCGCCAGGCGTTCGCCAAGGCCTACTCGACCCAGGACGGCAACGGGCCCTATCCCAAGGTCATCATGGGTCCCGTGGTGGACAAGCTGCGGCGCTTCCCACCGGTGTCGTGGTACTGGCTCGGAACCTATGGGATTTTCCGCCAGGCCGCGCTGCGGGCCGTCGAGTCCGCGTCGTCCATCGGCACCAACTCCTAGGAGGATTGACCGAATGGCAATCTCAACCCCCACCGAAGAGACCGCACCGGATGAGCCCACCACCACCGATGGCGGCGAGTCCTCCGCCGCGCTCCTGGAGAAGCTGCGCAGGGCGCTGGTCGCCGAGGGCAAGGACCCCGGCCTGGTCGACGCCCAGCTGTACTCGCTGACCAAGGGCGCGCCCAGCGTCGTCGGCAACTTCGCCGACCTCCAGCGGGTCGGGGCCACCAACGCCCCCAAGGAGGACCAGCCCGACTTCGTCATGCCCGCCGCCGCCGAGCCGCCCAATGGCTGACCCCGGCGACACCCCCCGGGCCGCCCCCGGCAACTCCGACCCCGGCTTCGGCGGCGACAACAACTGCTGCCCACCCAACCGCAAGTCGCTGGAGAACGGCGACTTCTCCATGCCCAGCGCGGCGGGGGACCCCATGGACGACCCCCGTGTCGCCCCCTACGCCCCCGACGGCGCCGCGGTCAAGGCCATGTTCCGAGGAGGTGATTGATGGCCAAGGCCAAGCTCGGTTCAGGGGCCCGGTTCAAGGCCGTCGAGGCTTCGGCCCGGAAGAGCGGGGCCCGCGACCCCGCTGCCGTGGCTGCGGCCGCAGGGCGGGCCAAATACGGCAACGCCAAGATGGCCAAGCTCGCCGCCAAGGGAAGGAAGTCATCCTGATGCCTGCTGGACCGGAGTTCGACGGCGGACCCCGCTCGGCCGAGAACATGATCGAGCTCGACTTCTCCCCCGACACGCTCATGGAGGAGATCGACGGCGACGGCTGGCTCTCCGTGACCCGTCCGGTCGGCGCCGACGCCGGGGCCCTGATCAAGCTGCCGACCATCGGCGGCCGGGGCCTCGAGGACCGCAGCGTCTCGTCCGACTCCAGGGCCGAACCTCGGTAGACGATGGCCACGTACCGGTTCGAGACCCCGGTGGCCTTCGACGTCGGCCCGCTACCAGCCGACTGGCTGCCCGTCCCTCGGATCCCGTACGGCTCCCCCGAGCAGCGGATGGCCGCCCATCGGCGTTCGCTGCCCCGGGGGAGGACCATCCTCCTCCTCAAGGACGGGACCTGCCGCCAGGTCGACTACCCGGTGCAGATGGTCCCCGCCTGGCAGGAGGACGGCGACCCCTTCACCCAGATCGGCATCGCCGGCTACCTCTATTCCGACATCGCCCGCATCTTCTACGGGGGCCACGTCGACTACGTCAACAGTGCCGAGGCGGCGCAGCTGACCACCTGCGGCTACGGCGCCGGTCTGAGTCAGGTCCACTGGTCCGACCTCACCGGTGACACCTGGGAGAGTCTCGACACCTGGGAGAACCCCAATGGGTAGCAACACCCCCCACCTCAACCTGTTCAAGCCCGCCCCGGCCGACCCGGTCGATGTCGACGCCGACCTCAACGCCAACGCCGACATCCTCGACGCCGCCGTGTTCGGCAAGGCGGCCACCGTTCACACCCACGTCGAAGGCGACGTCACCGGCCTCACCGCCGACCTGGCGGCCAAGGCCACCACGGCCGCTCTCACCGCCCACACCTCAGCCACGACCTCGGTCCACGGCATCACCGACACGTCGGCCCTGGCCCTGTCGGCCAACGTGATCGCCAACAGCTTGGTCGATGCCAAGGGCGACCTGCTCACCGCCACAGCCGACAACACTCCGGCCCGCCTGGCCGCCGGGAGCAACGGTCAGGTGCTGACCGCCCAGTCGGGTCAGACGACCGGCCTGCAGTGGGCAGCGCTCACCGACGCCGGAGCTATCCCCAAGAGTCTGGTGACAGCCAAGGGTGACATCATCGTCGCCACTGCCTCCGGCACTCCGGCGAACCTCGCCGTCGGCAGCAACACTCAGGTTCTCACCGCCGACAGCACCCAATCGACCGGCGTCAAGTGGGCGACGGCTTCGAGTGGGGCCAACATCGACGGGGCCGGAACCGGGGCGGTGGCCGCCGCCCACTCCAGCGACACCGTCACCGCCTCATCCACGCAGGCCATCGCCATCGGGAAGAACGCCTCCGCCAACACCGGAGCGGAAGCTATTGCGATCGGTGGCGGGACGAACGCCCAAGCGGCACCGCAGGCCTCCGCTCAAGGTGCCATCGCTATCGGGGCGAGTGACGCCGGTACGGTCAACGGGGCGAGAGCGACGTTCGCTGGGGCTATCGCCATCGGCAGCGGGGACGCTGGCACGGCGGGGGCGGCAGCGACCGGGGGTCAGGCCATCGCCATCGGCTACGGCTCGTCAGCCATCGGTGGGGCTACGACCGTC
>DASYFF010000272.1:0-2937 GCA_036498605.1 Acidimicrobiia bacterium
CGTGCCGGGCGTCATGAACCCGCCCGGCACGCCCGCCGCCCGCTACTCCGGCGGCTAACCGATGGAGTCCCGGAAGGCGATCGCTTCACCGGCGATGCCGGACGACTCCTCGATGGGGACGATCGGGGTGACGGTGAAGGCCAGCCACGGCGTCCAGGGGGCGGTCGTCCGGGCCAGGGTGGCGGCGCTGTCGACCTCGATGATGGCCACGCCCCCGGCGCCGTCGGCGTAGCCGTAGAACCCCTTGAACTCCGCCCCGGCCGGCGGCGCCCACTTGGAGAAGACCTCGAGCGACCGGCGGTTCCCTTCCTCCGACTGGTCGGTGAACTCCCAACTCACGTGAAAGAGCATGGCGACAGGCCTCCTTGTCCGCAGCGAGCGACGCGCAGCCTAGGTGCTGTCGGTTACACGACTGTGGCGTCGAGGGAGGGCGGGAGTTACGAGGACCCGTCGGCGGCAGCCTGCATGGCGGCCAGGTCGATCTTCTTCATCCCGAACATCGCCTTCATCGCCCGGGCGGCCCGGTCGGGGTCGCCGCTCATGAACTCCTCGAAGCCGGGCGGGATGACCTGCCACGACACGCCGTAGCGGTCCTTCAGCCAGCCGCAGGGGCCTTCCTGCCCGCCGTCGGTGAGTTTCTCCCAGTAGTAGTCGACCTCGGCCTGGTCGGAGCAGTTGATGAGGAACGAGATCGCCTCGCTGAAGGTGAACTCCGGCCCGCCGTTGATGCCGGTGAACTCCTGCCCGTCGAGCAGGAACGACACGGTCATCACCGTGCCCGCCGGCCGCGGCCCGGCCTCGGTGTAGTGGCTCACGAAGGTGACCTTCGAGTTCGGGAACACCGAGCAGTAGAACTCGGCGGCCTCGAGGGCCTGGGTGTCGAACCACAGGTTCGGCGTGATCCGGGGCATGGCGGGCTCCTTCGGTCGGGGCGACTCTCGTTACCCTGCTCCAGACGACGGCGCCGGCGGAAACTCATCGCCTCACCGGCGCCAGAAGACGTCCTCGGCGCCGTTGGAGTCCGCCACCACCAGGTCGGTGGCCAGGGACTCGAAGACCACGGCGCTCCCGTCGCCGGAGAGCGACGGCCCGGTGCTCGGCTGGTCGCCCTGGGTCCCGTCCGAGGCGACGCTGACCCGCCGCGGCGCGCCGCCCGATAGGTCGGCCACGTAGACGTCCTCGGTGCCGTTGGTGTCGCCGGCCACCAGCGGCGCTTCGGTGACGAAGGCCACGAACCGCCCGTCGGCCGACAGCGATGGGGCCGAGCCGCCCCGGTCGGGGGGCCGCCCACGGTCACCGGTGCCGACGAGGACGGTGCGGCCGGTCTGGCCGTCGTGGACGAAGACGTCGGAAGCCCCGTTGACGTCGCCGGGCGTGACGTTGCCGGCGGCGGTGACGAAGGCCACGAACCGCCCATCCCCCGAGATCGAAGGGGCGTAGACGTCGCCGTTCACCTGGGCGCCGTTGTCGCCCAGGCTGACCCGGGCCGTCCGGCCGGTGTCCAGGTCGTGGACGAAGATGTCGGTGTCGCCGTTGGTGTCGCCCCGGGCCAGGTTCGTCGCCTCGGAGGCGAAGGCCACGAACCGGCCGCCGGCCGCCAGGGCCGGGCTGTAGCTGTCGCCGTTGCCGGGCCGGCCCTCGGAGGTGAGGCTGACGAGGGTCGTCTTCCCGGTCCGGCGGTCGTGGACGAAGACGTCCTCGGCCCGGTTGTGGTCCCCGGGCACCAGCCCGGTCGCCTCCGAGGCGAAGGCCACGAACCGCCCGTCGGCGGAGATCGACGGCGAGACACTGTCGCCGTTCCCCTCGGCGCCGTCGGAGCCCACGCTGACCCGGATCGTCCGGCCCGACGCCCGGTCCCAGACGAAGACGTCGGACGCGCCGTTGCCGTCGCCGGCCACCAGGTTCGAGGCCCGGGACTCGAAGGCCACCACCGATCCGTCGCCCGACACCGCCGGCGCCCGGCTGTCGCCGTTGGCGGCCGTGCCGGCCGGCCCGTCGCTGATCCGGACCGTGCGGCCGGTCCGCTGGTCGCGGGCGAAGACGCCCACCACCCTGGCCGTGACCGGCCCGCTGGCGGCGAGGTTGGTGGCCAGCGAGGCGAACACCACCGTCGACCCGTCGGCCGAGAGGCTCGGGTCGAAGCTGTCGGCGTTGCCCTGCGTCCCGTCCGTTGCCACCGACCGGAGCGCCGTCACCCCGGGGCCCGGCGGGGCCGAGCCCGGCGGAGCCCCCCGGGCGGCAGATGTTCCCAAGAGTGTCACGGCCAGTACCCCGACCGTCAGCCCGCGCTTCGAGAACGCGTCCATAGCATCGGCCTCCCCAACCCCCGGCCCGCCTGTGTGGGGACGATCCCGTGAACCTAAGACGAACTGTCACTCAGTGCAAGAGGTCACTTAGGGCCAATTTAGGTAGTTAGCCTGTACAACCATCTGCTACGGTCACCTTCGTCCCGTTTGTCCGTTCTTCAGGGCGTCCGACGGGGAGGGCCTGGGTGTCATGACTCTCGACAGTGTCCGCGTCGCGCTCCGCGGTGTGCTCGCCAACCGGCTCCGCTCGGCGCTGACGATGCTCGGCATTCTGATCGGGACGTCGGCCGTCATCCTGCTGGTCGGCGTGGGGACGGGGATCTCTGACGGTGTCCAGAACCAGATCAAGGCGCTGGGCACCAACGCCATCTACGTCCTCCCCGAGCGCAACGCCCGGGGACGGGACCGGGGCGGCACCAGCGCCCGCCGGATCCGCCTCACGGCCGACGACGTGAAGGCACTGTCCGACCGCACCCGGGTCCCCGACGCGAACCTCGTGACGCCCAGCGTGTCGACCAGCGGCACCGTCACCTGGGGCGGCGCCACCTACACCCTCAACACCTTCGTCGGCACCCAGCCGGCCCTCGACGAGATTCGGAACTCCACCGTCGCCAACGGCCGGCTGCTCGAC
>DASYFF010000273.1:0-7095 GCA_036498605.1 Acidimicrobiia bacterium
GGCCAGATCGTTCACCCGGGCGCGGCGCCCCTCCCGGTAGGCGTCGAGCAGGCCGGTGTCGTACCACCCCTTCCGGTTGGTGCCCACGGCGTTGCCCCGGCCGAGGAGGTCGGAGCCGCCCTCCATGCCGATGGCCATCCACACCGCCATGGCCGCCCGGTGCATCGGCACCGACACGTCGCGCACCGCCGCCCCGGCCTTTTCCAGCCGCCAGGCCGCCTCCCACACCGCCTCGTCGACCGCCGCCTCCGACCGGCCCTCCCACTCGAAGCCCTCGGCCAGCACCCCGACCCGCAGGCCCGACAGGTCGCCGTCGAGGCCTTCGCTGTAGCGCTCGGTCGGCACCACCGCCGGCTGGCGGGGGTCGAGCCCGTCGGCACCGGCCAGCACCTCCAGGTAGAGGGCGACGTCGGCCACGGTGGCGGCCATCGGCCCGGTGTGATCGAGGGTCAGCTCGATGGGGACGATCCCGGTGTAGGGCACGAGCCCGTAGGTCGGCTTGTGGCCCACGATGCCCGTCCACGACGAAGGGAGGCGGATCGAGCCGCCCTGGTCCCCGCCGATGGCCAGGTCGGCCTGGCCGGTGGCCACCAGCACCGCCGAACCGCTCGAGGAGCCGCCGGCCGAGCGGGTCGGGTCGTGGGGGTTGAGGACGGGCCCGCTGTAGGCGGTGTGGCTCCCTCCGGAGAGGCACAGGTCCTCGCAGACCGCCTTGCCGACGATGGTGGCGCCGGCGTCGAGCGTCCGGGTGACCACGGTGGCGTCGACCTCGGGGACGTAGCCCTCCAGCGCCGCCGACCCGTTCGTCATCGGGACGCCGGCCACGGCCACGCTGTCCTTCACCGCCACCCGTTTCCCGGCCAGCGGCCCGTCGGGCGCCCCGGCGATCTCGCAGCGCCAGGCCCAGGCGTTGTAGGGGTTGTCGGACGGGTCGGGCCGCCGGCCCGCCGTCCGGGGATACCTCGGCGCCAGCGGCGCCGGGTCGGCCATGCGCTCCAGCTCGGCGTACGACTCCAGGAGCGGGCCGATCAGCCCGGCGAACGAGGCCAGGTCGTCGTCGCCGAGGACGAGCCCGAACGACCCGGCGATCTCCTGCAGCTGCCCGATGGTCGGCGGCTGGACCGGCATGGCGAACCTCCCCCGGTGAGGAAGGCCCGAGACTACGTCGCGCTCAGGCGACCAGCACCTGGTCCGGCCGCAGCAGCGCCTCGATCTCGGCCGCGGCCACCGGCCGGCCGAACAGCCACCCCTGGCCGATGTCACAGCCGTGGCGGGCCAGGAAGGCATGCTGGGCCTCGGTTTCCACGCCCTCGGCCACCACCTCGAGCTTGAGGGCGTGGGCCATGGCGATCATGGCCGCCACGATCGGTGCCTCGTCGTAGGGGTTCTCCACCCCGACGACGAAGGAGCGGTCGATCTTGAGGGTGTGGAAGGGGAGGCCCTGGAGGCGGCCCAGGGCCGAGTAGCCCGTCCCGAAGTCGTCGATGGCCAGGCGCACGCCGAGCGCCTCCAGCTCCCGGAACAGTGGCCGGGCGTCGGTCACGGCGTCGACGGCCATGCTCTCGGTGACCTCCAGCTCCAGCTGGTCGGGGTCGACCCCGGTCAGGGCCAGCACCTCGGTGACCCGCTCCACGATGCGGGCCCGCCAGAAACCCCGCCCCGACAGGTTCACCGCCATCCGCAGCCGGGGCAGGCCGGCGTCGGCCCAGGCCCGGGCCTGGGCGCAGGCGGTGCGCATGACCCAGTCGTCGAGGGCCACGATGAGCCCGCTCTCCTCGGCCAGGGGGATGAACGTGTCGGGGGCGATCAGGCCCAGCGTGGGGTGGTCCCACCGGGCCAGAGCCTCGACGCCCGTCACCCGGCCGGTGAGCAGGTCGATCTGGGGCTGGTAGGCGACCCGCAGCTGGCCGCCGGCGCCGAGGGCGTGATGCAGGTCGCCCTCCAGGGCCAGGCGGGCTTCGGCGGCCGAGTTCATGTCGACGCTGTAGATCTCGAAGCAGTTCCGGCCCCGCTCCTTGGCCCGGTACATCGCCGTGTCGGCGTTCTTCAGCAGCACCGAGGGCCGGGTCCCGTCCTCGGGGGCGATGGCGATGCCGATGCTCGGGGTGACGTGGAGCTCCTGCCCGGCGATCACGAACGGGCTCCGGAAGACGGCCGTCACCTTCTCGGCCACGAAGGCCGCCTCCCCGGTGGAGCGCAGCCCGGTGACCAGCACGGTGAACTCGTCGCCGCTCATGCGGGCCACGGTGTCGCCCGTCCGCACCGCCCCGATCAGGCGCCGGGCCACCTCGCGGAGCAGCTCGTTGCCGGCCGGGTGGCCGAGGCTGTCGTTGACCCGCTTGAAGCGGTCGAGGTCGAGCACGAACACGGCCAGCTTCCGCTCCGGCTGGCGCCGCTCGGCCAGCGCCAGGCCGACCGCCTCCTCGAACAGCAGCTGGTTGGGGAGCCCGGTCAGGGCGTCGTGGAAGGCCTCGTGTTTGAGCTGCTCCACCAGCCCGGCGTTGGCCAGGGCGCTGGCGCTGACACCGGCCAGGGCCTCGAGGAGCTTGACGTCGTGGGCCCCGAACGGCTCGACGCCCCGCCGGTCGGCGACCACCAGCCACCGCTCGGGGTAGGACGGCCCGGGGAGGCGGCACCCGAGCTCGCCGTCGCCGGGCGGGGTCTCGCCGAGGCGGGCCTGGCGGCAGGCCAGCAGGTCGCGGGCCGAGCCGAGGACGGCCTCCTCCACGTCGGCCGGCTGCACCGACGCGTGGGCGCCGGCGGCCGCCTGGAGAAGCCCGTCGAGCTGCTGGCGCTCCTGGCGGGCCCGCAGCGCCCCGGCCAGCACGACCTCGAGGACGGCCAGCGGCAGGACGGCGAGGAGGACGGCCCAGTGGTAGGCCGAAGTGGCCAGGCCGCAGAGGAGGCCGATGGCCACCATCGACGACCACAGCACGAGGCGGAAGCCGACGCTGTCGCGGACCGACTGCCACAGGGACTGGTCGCCGACGATGGCCAGGACGACCCACACGAAGGCGCTGTTCACGACCAGCCACACGGCGGCGGCCCCGACGACGGCGGCCATGTGGGCCGGCCCGACCCCCGGGTGGGAGCCGGCCAGGCGCAGGACGGCCAGGGCCAGGCCGGTGGCGGTGAGCTGGACCCCGGTGTTGAAGGCGATCCGCTCGAGCGGGCGGCGCCGGATCAGCTGGCTGGCCAGGGCCGAGAACCCGAAGGACAGCACGATGGCCAGCGGCGGCAGCAGCAGCGCCATGGCCACGAACAGGGCCTCGTCGAACTGGAAGGCCTCGGTGTCGTCTCGGCGCAGGACCCGCAGCGGGTAGAGCCACCCCAGGGTCAGCACGGCCGTGAAGGCGGCCAGCTCGCCCAGGGGGCCGAGCCCCTCCAGCCGCCACGACGCGACAGCGGCGGCCAGGGTCAGCAGACCCGTGGCCGTCGCCGTCGCGATCATGAGCTTGAGCTTGAAGGGCATTGGGGGTGGTCGCTACTCCCAGGCGATGCCGTACCAGCGGGTGCCGTACCAGCTGGTGTCGTACCAGCGGGTCCCGTACCACCGTGTGCCGTACCAGCGGGTCCCGTACCAGCGGGTCCCGCCCCATTGGGTGTCGTACCACCGGGTGCCGGCCCAGTCGGTGGTCATGTACTGGATGGGGTCGAAGAGCAGGTTCTGGGCCGTCAGCTGGGTGCCGAACAGCACCTGGTAGACGGGGGTGAGCAGCAGGCCGAGCAGCTGGCTGATGACGCCGGTCTGGATCTGGACGTGGAGGCTGCCCCGGTCGAGGTCGATCGAGCCGGTACCGAGCGAGCGGGCGACGCCGACGTTGGCCGAGTCGTAGGTGCCGGCATGGGCGGCGGCGTAGGTGTCGAGCGAGCCGTGGCCGTCGACGTTGGGGTCGCCGACGGGGCCGACACCGGCCGAGTTCAGCAGCCGGGCCTTGACCTGGTCGGGGTTGAGGCCGGGCTCCCGGTCGAGGAGCAGGGCCGCCGACCCGGCGGTGATGGCGGTGGAGAACGACGTGCCCGAGCCCTTGAAGTAGGCCGAGCCGACGCGGGACGACGGGTAGGCGGAGTCGATGGCCGAGCCCGGGGCCCGGAGGCTGACGACCGAGCGGCCGGGGGCCACCAGGTCGGGCTTGGTCAGGCCGTCGGCGGCGGTCGGGCCGGCGCCGGAGAAGCCGGCCATGATGTCGTCGCCCCGGCCCGGCGTGCCCTTGTCGTCGAGGGCGCCGACGGTGATGACGAGCGGGTCGTCACCGGGCTTGGAGACCGTGCCGGCCGCCGGCCCGTTGTTCGACGACGAGACGGCGACGACGATGCCGCTGTCCCAGGCCCGCTCTACGGCGGCGTTGAGGGGGCTCAGGTGGTAGGTCTGGGTGGAGTCGGTGCCCAGCGACAGGTTGGCGACCTTGATGCCGTAGGTGTCGCGGTAGGACACGATCCACTGCATGGCGGCCAGGACGTGGCTGACGTCGCTCGCCCCGTCGGCCCCGGCGATCTTGACCGAGACCAGCTTGGCCTTCGGGGCCACGCCGGTGTACTGGCCGCCCGACGAAGAGCCGTTGCCGGCGATGAGGCCGGCCACGAACGTGCCGTGGCCGAACTCGTCGTTGTAGGGGTTGCTGCCGCCGGAGAAGTCGACGCCGCCGATGACCCGGCCGGCCAGGTCGGCGACCTGGGCCACGCCGGTGTCGACCACGGCCACCGTGACCCCGTCACCGTCGACCCCCTCGTTCCAGAGCCGGTCGGCGCCGACCACCTTGGGGTAGACGGCGGTGGCGGCGTGGAGCGGCGACGGGTCGGCGGCGTCGACGTGGACCGCGACGTCGTCGGTGACGTGGAGGACGCCGGGTTCGGCGGCCACGGCCGCCACCTCGGCGGCCGGAACGTCGGCGGCCACGCCGTTGACGATCCACAGGTCCTGGGTGACGTGGCCGTGGTGGGCGGCGACGGCCGCCCGGGCGGCCGCCCCCGAGGAGCCCTGGACGATGATTGAGGCCTGGCCGGTGACATCCTGCACCGGACCGGTGGCGGCGACAGCCGGGGCGATCCCTGCCCCGACGAGGAACAAAACCAATGACGCGATGAGGTTTCGCTTCGCCCGCATGGATCCCCATGCTGGGGGAACGCCCCCGGCGACTCCATAGCCCGATGGGACCATTGGCAACCCCCGGTGGGAGTGGTCCGGGGCGGCCGGCGGCAGGTCCGTCTCTGTATGTCCGACATCTGACGCTCCGTGGTCACGCTGCGCTCAGAGCGACTCCTGAGAGTTACGCTCGAGCCGATGAAGGGCCTCTACGACCCGAGATACGAACACGACGGGTGCGGCGTCGCGCTCGTCGCCCGTCTCGACGGCGTCCCGTCCCACGAGGCCGTGCGCCGGGGCCTCACCGCGCTGGCCAACATGGAGCACCGGGGCGCCGAAGGGGCCGACGCCGACACCGGCGACGGCGCCGGGATGCTGGTCCAGATCCCCGACCAGTTCTTCCGGGCCGCGTGCGACTTCGACCTCCCCGGCCCCGGCCGGTACGCGGTGGCCGTCTGCTTCCTCCCGACCGACGACAAGCGCCGCCAGACGCTGGAATGGCTGCTGGTCGAGAAGCTCACCGACGCCGGGCTCGACATCCTGGCCTGGCGCGACGTCCCCGTCCGCCCCGAGGCCGCGGGGCAGGTGGCCCGGCAGACGGCGCCGGTCATCCGCCAGCTGTTCGTGGCCGCTCCGGAGGAGATGGACGGCGACGCCTTCGAGCGGGCCCTGTTCCTGGCCCGGCGCCGGGCCGAGCTGGCCTCCAAGGAGGAGCTCGTCGTCCCGACCTGTTCCTCCCGCACGATCGTCTACAAGGGCATGCTGTCCGCCCCTCAGCTGCCCCACTTCTACCCCGACCTGGTCGACGAGCGGTTCGAGACCGCCCTGGCGCTGGTCCACTCCCGCTTCTCGACCAACACGTTCCCCAGCTGGGAGCTCGCCCACCCCTACCGGATGCTGGCCCACAACGGCGAGGTCAACACCCTGGAGGGCAACCGCAACTGGATGCGGGCCCGCGCCTCCCAGCTGGAGTCGGAGCTGCTCGGGGGCGACATCGCCGACATCCTGCCGATCATCCGGGCCGGCGGGTCGGACTCCGCCACCCTCGACAACGTGGTCGAGCTGCTCGTCATGGCCGGCCGCTCCCTGCCCCACGCGCTGATGATGCTGATCCCCGAGGCGTTCGACGGGCGCGACGACCTGCCCGACGAGGTCAAGGGCTTCTTCCGGTTCCACTCCTGCCTGATGGAGCCGTGGGACGGGCCGGCCTCGGTCAGCTTCACCGACGGGCGGGTCATCGGCGCCACCCTCGACCGCAACGGCCTGCGGCCGGGGCGGTGGATGGTGACCAAGGACGGCTGGGTCATCCTGGCCTCGGAGGCCGGCACGTTCCCCGTCGACCCCACGCTGGTCGAGGTCAAGGGGCGGCTGCGGCCCGGCCGGCTGTTCGTCGTCGACCTCGACCGGGGGAAGGTCTTCGCCGACGGTGAGATCGAGGCCGAGATCGCCGCCCGCCGGCCCTACGGCCGATGGTTCGAGGACCACGTCGTCAACCTCGACGACCTCCCCGCCGAGCCGACCAGGCTGAAGCGGCTCGACCCGCTGCGGGTCCGCCAGCTGGCCTTCGGCTGGACGGCGGAGGACGTGCGGGTCCTCGTCACCCCCCTGGCGGCCAAGGCCAAGGAGGCCGACGGGTCGATGGGGTCCGACGTGCCCCTGGCCGTGCTGTCCGACCGGTCGCCGGCGCTGTTCTCCTACTTCAAGCAGCGCTTCGCCCAGGTGACGAACCCGGCCATCGACCCGATCCGGGAGAGCATCGTCATGAGCCTCCAGGCCGCGGTGGGGCCGGAGCTCAACCTGCTCGAGGAGTCGCCCCACCACGCCCACCAGCTGGTCATGCCCCAGCCCGTCCTCCGCAACGACGAGCTGCACAAGCTGCGCAACGTCGACCACTACGTCTTCGACACCGAGACGCTCGACTGCACCTGGCCGCTCTCGGAAGGCCCGGCCGGGCTCGAGAAGGCGGTGGAGCGGCTCTGCGCCGAGGCGGCGGCGGCCGTCGGGCTCGGCGT
>DASYFF010000274.1:0-9105 GCA_036498605.1 Acidimicrobiia bacterium
TCTGCTCCCACCACTTCTCCAGCAGGAAGCCGAAGGTGGCCTGGGTCCCGGCCGTCCGGCCGTCGGCGGCGTTGGCGACGAGCCGGGCGAGCTCCTTCTCCGCCTCCCGCTTCGTGCCCCTGAAGCTGACGCTGAGCTGGCTGCGGTTGCCCGTGACCGGATCCCGAGCCAACGGGGCCCGCAGCTCCCACACCCCGGGGGATCGCTCCCGCATGCTGCCGCGCATAACGGATTCCGAGGGTAGCCCAGAATCCGGTGGGATTTGGTGGGATTTTGGTGGGATGTTGCGTCTACAACTTGCTCTTCCACCCGCAAATCTACCCTTTGACCTGCGGTTTTCCTGTAGGCCGCCAGGGGATCGAACCCTGACCTAACGGATTAAAAGTCCGTCGCTCTGCCAATTGAGCTAGCGGCCCGCTGAAGATGATCGCACGTCCCGGCCCGGCGCCTGTTCCTGGACGCCGGGCCGGGCCGTGAGCCGGAAAACCGTTCGACGGCATCGGTGCCAGTTCCGTACCCTCGGGTGCCCATGCCCGAGCCCGACGAGCGACTCGCCCCCGCCCCGCCCGAGACCACGCCGCCGGCCCCGCCCGAGGCCGAGCTGCCGACGGGCTGGCGGGCCGTCGTCCCCGACCTGCGGCCGCTGCGGCGCCACCGCGACTACCGGCTGCTGACGCTGGGCCAGAGCGTGTCGTTCCTGGGGTCGATGGTGACCTATGTCGCCGTCCCCTACCAGGTCTTCCACCTGACCCACTCGTCGCTGGCGGTGGGGCTCATCGGGATCGTGCAGATGACGGCCATCCTGTCGCTGGCCTTCCTCGGCGGGGCGCTGGCCGACGCCGCCGACCGCCGGCGGCTCGTCCGGCTGGCCGAGTCGGGCCAGCTGGCCTGCTCGGCCGGCCTTCTGGTCAACGCCTCCCTCGGGCAGCCCCAGACCTGGCCGGTGTTCGTGCTGGCCGGGGCCATCGCCGGGCTCGGGGCCATCCAGCGGCCGGCCCTCCAGGGGCTCGTCCCCCGCCTCGTCGACCGCGACGAACTGACGGCGGCGGGAGCCATCGACGCCCTCGTCCGCACCGTCGGCATGATCGGCGGCCCGGCCTTCGCCGGACTGCTCCTGGCCGGGCCGGGACTGCGCTTCGCCTACGGAATCGACGGCGCCACCTTCGCCGTCTCCCTGGTGGCCCTCACCCTCATGAGGGCCGTCCCTCCGCCCCCGGACGCCGAGCGACCCAGCCTGCGGCGGGTCGTCGAGGGCCTGCGCTACGCCCGCAGCCGGCCGGAGCTGATCGGCACCTACCTCATCGACATGGCGGCCATGTTCTTCGGGATGCCGATGGCCCTGTTCCCGGCCCTGGCCGTCCGCTACGGCGGCTCGGCGGCGCTGGGGGCGCTCTACGCCGCCCCGTCGGTCGGCGCCTTCCTGGCCACCGTCACCAGCGGCTGGACGGGCCGGGTGCACCGCCACGGCCGGGCCATCTCCATCGCCGCCGCCGCCTGGGGCGTGGCCATCATCGGGTTCGGGCTGGCGCCCTGGCTGTGGCTGGCGCTGGTCGGCCTGGCCGTCGCCGGCGCGGCCGACATGGTCAGCGGCATCTTCCGCATGACGATGTGGAACCGGACGATCCCCGACCACCTCCGGGGCCGCCTGGCCTCGATCGAGATGCTCAGCTACACGTCGGGCCCGCTGCTGGGCAACGCCGAGGCCGGGGCGGCCGCCTCGCTGGTCGGGGTCCGGGCCTCGGTGGTGTCGGGCGGCGCCCTGTGCGTGGTGGCCGTCGCCGCCACCGCCGCCGCCCTCCCCGCCTTCCGGGCCTACGACGCCCGCCGGGATCCGGGCGGTTCGAGCCCTGGGCCGGAGGACGCACTGCTACCATGAATCGGTTCCTCTCGGGACGGGCCCCCATCGTCTAGCGGCCCAGGACGCCGCCCTTTCAAGGCGGTAGCACGGGTTCGAATCCCGTTGGGGGTGCGAACCCCCTCCGGGGGGTTGTTTGACAAGCAGCAGACATACGCAAGGTCCAGTGGTGCAGTCCGGTTAGCACGCCGCCCTGTCAAGGCGGAGGTCGCGGGTTCAAGTCCCGTCTGGACCGCTCGGTGGGGGTCAGCCGACCCCGGCTCCCACCGCTTTCGGCCGGGTAGCTCAGTCGGCAGAGCGCGCGCCTGAAAAGCGCGAGGTCATCGGATCGACGCCGATCCCGGCCACAGACAACAGCGCAGGTCAGCGGGCAGAAGTCCGCTGACCTGCGTCGCGCCCGGCGCCGAATCGCCCTTCTAAAAGTAGCGCAGCATACTTTTAGGGTTGGCAACCGGCGTCGCGGCCCAGATAATGCCAGCGATGGCTTCTTTTAGAAACCGTTGGCAGGCCGGTCGGACCGGGGTGAATCTGGGCTTCGCGCTCATCGCCGTCGGCGTCATCGTCGACGTCGCCTACCACGTGGTGTGGAACGGCGACGGGCGGTACGCCGGGCTCGGACTCCTCGGTCACGTCATCACGCTGCTCGGCATGGTCGTGACCATGGTCGGCGTGGCGGTGACGGGGCTCCGGTCGGCCGCCCGTCCGTCCGTGAGAGGAGAGTCCCATGCTGCTGGCCGCGGCCCCTCAGCTGCTTGACCATCCCGTCGACGTCATCGTGCGGGATCTGCCGTGGTGGTTCTTCATGGCCGTCCACGTCGCCCTGTTCCTGATCGGCGCCTGGTTCGCCCTCCGGGCGTTCGAGAGTGCCGAGAAGCTCTTCGGCTGGGGCTTCGCGCTCTTCGCCCTGGCCGAGATCTCGTACATGACCTACCACGTGAACATCACGAACTTCCTCTTCGCCCACACGATCTCCGAGGTGCTCGACGGCGTGGCCTTCGTGGTGCTCTTCGCCGGCGCGGCCCAGAAGGGGATCCTGTCGGTGGCGAGCAGGCCACCGGAGAAGGTCAGCAGCCGATGACCCCGCGCCGGGCGGCCCGCACCCTGCTCCCGGCGCTGGCCCTGATCGTGGTCGGGCTCACGGCGGGCTGCTCGTCAGGCTCGTCGTCCGCCTCCACGGACAAGGCGCCCTTCCACCTCTCCGACCAGCCGGTGCCGACCGACCACGTCGACCTGCCCAAGAGCTACAAGTTCCTGCCCCGGGTCGTCGAGGTGAAGCAGGGGACGACCGTCACCTGGACGAACCACGACGACTTCCCCCACACGGTGCAGATCCTGGCCGGCGCCGATGCCGGCACCCACGACCTCGGCATCGGCAAGACCGTGACGATCTCCTTCGACAAGCCGGGCACGGTGTACTACCACTGCTCGCTGCACCCGAGCCAGATGCAGGGCGAGGTGGTCGTCACCTCATGATCCGGCGCCGGGATCGGGGGCGCGAACCGGCTGGTACCGTCACTCCGATGCCCGGCCCGGAGCCGCTCGAAGAGGAGGAGGTCGACGCCCAGATCAGGGCCGTGGCCGCCCTCAACGAGCCGGTCCGGCGGGGCCTGTACCGCCTCGCCGTGAGCCGGCCGGCCCCGCTCAGCCGGGACGAGGCGGCTCGGGAGCTCGGCATCAGCCGGGAGCTGGCCGCCTTCCATCTCGACAAGCTGGTCGAGCTCGGGATGCTGGAGGTCGAGTTCCGCCGTCTGTCGGGCCGGCAGGGCCCCGGGGCGGGGCGCCCGGCCAAGCTCTACCGCCCCTCCGCCCTCCAGCTCGAGCTGAGCTTCCCGCCGCGCCGCTACGACCTCGCCGCCCACCTCCTGGCCGAGGCGATGGACGGCGAGGGCGGCGCGACGGCCGGCGGGCTCGACGGGGCGGCCCGGCGCTTCGGCGAGGAGCTGGGCCGGGAGGTCCGCCGCCACCTCGGCCGGCGGCCGGGCGTCGATGAACTGCTGGCCGAGGTCGTGACGGTGCTGGACCGCTACGGCTTCGAGGCGGTCCGCCGCGACGGCGAGGTGGTGTTGCGGAACTGCCCGTTCGCCGCCGTGGCCGCCGCCCACCCCGAGGTGGTCTGCGGCATGAACCTGGCCATCGTCGACGGCCTCGTCGCCGGGCTGCGGACCGGGGCGATCCGGGGGCGGCTGGCTCCCGAACCGGGGCGCTGCTGCGTCGTCGTCGCCCCGGAGCCGACCTGACAGCTCCGCCCTCGTCCGGATTCCCCTGGACGCTGTAGCGTCTCGGCACCCGAGCGAGCGGCAGGCGAGGGGCGGTCATGTCCGGGTACCGGGGATGGCCGCCTCGCCGCTCCGGCGGCATACCATCGGCCGGCCATGCACCCGTCCGTCATCGCCGCCGTGTTCCCGGTGATCTTCATCGGCGAGCTCCCCGACAAGACCATGTTCGCCACGGTGGTGATGGCGTCGCGGGGTCACCCCCGGGCGGTGTGGCTGGGGGCGGCGGGCGCCTTTTTCATCCATGTCGTGATCGCCGCCACCGTGGGGGTCGGGCTCGTCCACCTCCTGCCCCACCGGGCGGTCGAGGTGCTCGTGGCGCTGCTGTTCGCCGGCGGCGCCCTCCTCGTGCTGCGGGAGAGCGACGCCGAGGAGCTCGAGCTGATCGCGCAGGAGACCCGCTCCCACCGGCGGGTGGCAGCCACGGCCTTCGCCGTGATCTTCGTCGCCGAGTGGGGCGATCTGACACAGATCCTCATCGCCAACCTGGCCGCCCACTACCACGCCGCCCTCAGCGTCGGGATCGGTTCGGCCCTGGCCCTGTGGTCGGTGGCCGGCCTGGGGGTCATCGGCGGTCAGGGGGTCCTGCGGGTCATGCCGGCGCAGATGATGCACCGCCTGAGCGGCGCCCTCCTGGCTCTCCTGGCCGTGCTGGCCGCTACTTCAGCCCTCCGAGGCTGATCCGGGCCGCGGGCGCGGCCGTTCGGAGATATGCCCGATTTTTCTTCCAGGAGATGGCAGAAATCTCCCAACTTGGCCTCAACCGGCCTTCAAGAAACCTTCATCGCGAAAGGGATCAACAGGGTCGGCGGAGTAGTCCATCGGCGACAGCTCGACGGCCGCCCCGACGGCCGGGCCTGGCGGTTCCCCACCGTCAGGTCGACCTGCTTCGGCGCGCCCATTCGCCGGATGATCCCCAGGAGGAACAACGATGTCCCTGTCACAGCAACGGCGGCGGGCCGTGCCAACCCGCCGGGGTCTGGCCACTGCCGTGGCAGCCCTCGTGGCCGCCGGCACCGGTATCGGCGTCTTCCCGGCCGCCCGGGCGGCCGTCCCTCCCGGCAACTCCGGCGACATCATCACCGTGGCCGGCAACATGCAGAACTTCCAGCAGTTCGGCTACTCCGGCGATGGCGGGCCCGCCACCGCCGCCCAGCTCTACAACCCCCGGGCCATCGGCTTCGGTCCCGGCGGCGACGTCTACATCGCCGACGCCCTCAACGAGCGGATCCGCAAGATCGACGCCAGCGGCGCGATCTCGACGTTCGCCGGCAGCGGCCCGTCCGACTCCAACGGCGCGCTGCAGAACGGCGCCACGCCCACCGGCGCCAACGGCGACGGCGGTCCGGCCACCGCAGCCGTGTTCAACCAGCCCCATGGTGTCGCCGTCGACTCCAAGGGCAACGTCTACATCGCCGACAGCAACGACCAGCGCATCCGCAAGGTCGACGGCAGCGGCACGATCACGACCATCGCCGGCACCGGCGACCCCAAGGCGGCGCCCTGCCCGACCAAGGCCGCCTCCTGCCCCGCGGCGGGCTCGGGGCTCAAGTTCCCCAAGTCGATGTTCATGGCCCCGGGCGACAAGCTCTACGTGGCCGACAGCGGCAACAACATGGTCCGCATGCTCGACCTCTCGGCCAACCCGGTGACGATCACGATCGTGGCCGGCAACAGCCAGTCGAAGCGCTTCGGCGGTGACGGCGGGCGGGCGGTCGACGCCCAGCTCAACACGCCGGAGGGCATGGCGGTCGACAAGGCGGGCGACATCTTCATCGCCGACAGCGGCAACAACCTGGTCCGCAAGGTCGACACCAACGGCACGATCACGACGATCGCCGGTGACACGGCGGCGGCGCAGACGGCGGCCGACGCCAAGGCGCCGGTGGCGGCCAGCGACTCGGCGGGTGACGGCGGCCCGGCCAGCGCCGCCCACCTCGACGGGCCCCGGGGCATCGCCGTCGACGACCTCGGCAACGTCTACATCGCCCAGGAAGGTGGCGACCCGACCACCGACACCACCGGCGCCCGGATCCGCCGCATCGACCCTTCGGGCACGATCACCACGATCGCCGGCGACGGCAAGACCAGCGGCCGCGGCCGCGTGGCCGGCGACCCCGGCCCGGTACCGGCCGGCCAGGCGGAGTTCAACACCCTCCACGACCTCGCCGTCGACTCCTCGGGCAACCTGTGGATCGCCGACAGCAAGAACAACCTCGTCCGTGTCGTGTACGACCCGGCCCACGCCCCGGCCGTGGCCCCCGGCGCCGCCCCGGCCCCCGGCCAGCCTGCGGCCGGCACACCCCCGACCGGCACCCCCGCCGGCGGCACCGCCACGTCGGGCAGGTCGGGCTACTGGATGCTCGGCAGCGACGGCAAGGTGTTCCCCTTCGGTGACGCCAAGTCGATGGGCGACGCCAGCACCGCCCTGCCGGCCGGCAACAAGGCCATGCACATCGAGCCGACGCCGACCGCCGCCGGGTACTGGATCGTCAACGACGACGGCGCCGTCTACGCCTACGGCGACGCCCAGAACCTCGGCAACGTCAACGTCGCCGACCTCGGCCAGCACGAGAAGGTGACCAGCCTGTCGGCCACGCCGTCGGGCAAGGGCTACTGGATCTTCACCACCAAGGGCCGGGTTTTCACCTTCGGCGACGCCCAGTCGTTCGGCGACATGGGCAAGGTGAACCTCAACGGTGCCATCCAGAGCTCCATCCCGACACCGTCGGGCAAGGGCTACTTCATGGTCGGCTCCGACGGTGGCGTGTTCGCCTTCGGCGACGCCCTGTTCAAGGGCTCGATGGGCGCCACCAAGCTCAACCAGCCGGTGCAGTCGCTCGTCCCCACCCGGACCGGTCAGGGCTACTGGCTGGTGGCCTCCGACGGCGGCATCTTCGCCTTCGGTGACGCCGCCTTCAAGGGCTCCATGGGCGCCACCAAGCTCAACAAGCCGGTGGTGGGCATGGTCCGCTACGGCGACGGCTACCTGATGGTGGCGGCCGACGGCGGCATCTTCGACTTCTCCAGCAAGCCCTTCGTCGGCTCGCTGGGTGACAACCCGCCGGCCAAGCCCATCGTCTTCGCCGCCACCCTCGACTCGTAGTTCCCCGGCCGGCCAGGAGGCCACATGGTCCGCGCACGATTCCGAACCACCACGCTGACAGCGGTCCTCCTGGCCGGCCTCATGCCCTTCGCCGGGTCGGTGACGGGTCCGGTCCAGGCGAGCGGCGGGAGCGCCGCGGCGGTTGGCACCACCGCCGCGGCGCCCCCGTCGGGATGCTGGATGGTGGCGTCCGACGGAGGCATCTTCTCCTTCGGCGACGCCAAGTTCTACGGCTCCACCGGCGCGATCAGGCTGAACCAGCCCATCACCGCCATGGGCGTCACACCGGACGGAGCCGGCTACTGGCTGATGGCGACCGACGGCGGCCTGTTCTCCTACGGCGACGCCACCTTCTACGGCTCGGTGGCCGGCCAGCCCGGCGCGGGCAGTGTCGTCGGGTTCGTCCCCAATTGGGACGGCGCCGGGTACTGGGAGGTGAACTCGGCCGGGAAGACCACCCCCTTCGGCGACGCCACCGACTTCGGGTCCGCCCCCGCCGGCGTGACCGACATCGTCGGCGCCGTCGACATGCCCACCGGCGCCGGCCTCCCCGTCGACCCCACCGCCCAGACGCCGCCCGACACGACCAGCCCCGACGTCACCGGCACGACGCTTCCCCAGACGGGCGGTCCCGGCGCCACGTTCACGCCCGGGCCGCTGCCGCCGGGCAAGGCGAGGCCCAACATCCTCCTGATCCTGGTGGACGACGCCCGGGCCGACGGGACGATGGACAACCCCGCCGTCCTGCCGAAGACCAAGCAGTGGCTCGCCCAGGGCGGCGAGGTGTTCGACAACGGCTACGCCACCACCTCACTGTGCTGCCCGGAGCGGGCCACCTTGTGGAGCGGCCGGGACCTGCACAACAACCACGTGTTCGACAACTACTCGGGTGACAACCTGGACCGGAACTGGATCGCCCCCCGTTACCTCCAGGACGCTGGCTACAAGACGGCCCTTGACGGCAAGTTCATCACCGACTGGCAGTTCCGCTACACCCCGCCCCACTTCGACGAGTACTCCGCCTTCCAGGGCGGCTACGACAACGTGCCGTTCTGGGTGAGCGACTCGAGCACCGTCGGCTACCACCCCGACACGGCGCCTTACTCGACCGACTACATCGGCCAGCACGCCGTCCAGTACATCGACGGCTTCGCCCAGAACAAGAACCAGCCCTGGTTCATGCAGGTCGCTCCCCACACTCCCCACATCGACAACGTCGGCGACGCCAGCCAGTCGTCTCCCGGTTGCGCCCAGGGATCGACGCCGGCGCAGCAGGACGCCTACCTGCACCAGGTCTACTCCTGGCCGTCGCGCTACGACAACGTCCCGCTGCCGACGCCCGACGGCACGATGAACACCTACAACCCCGACCCGGCGGTGACCCAGCTCGGTGGGGTGTCCTCCCCGGCGACCCAAAAGGCCAAGGCGGGCGAGGCTCCCTACATGCGCAACAACGGCTTCCCCCAGAGCTGCGGGGCCATCACGTGGGAAGGCCAGATGCGGACCCTCATGGCCGTGGACGACATGGTCGACGGGATGATGAACGAGCTCCAGCGGACGGGCCAGCTCTCCAACACGATGGTGCTCTTCACCTCCGACAACGGGTTCTCGTTCGGCGACCGGGGCGTGACCAGCAAGGGCCTCCCCTACCGGGAGCACGTGCTGGTGCCGACGATGGCCCGCTGGGACGGCGTCATCGCTCCCGGCGCCGTCAACCACACCCCCATCGGCGGAGAGGACTTCCTTCCCACCTACCTCGACGCCGCCCAGTACTCGCCGCCGCACCTCCAGTACCCCCTCGACGGCAAGTCGTTCCTCCCCGGACGAGCGGTGCGGACGACCAAGCTCCTGGAGTTCGGACCGGTGGGCAT
>DASYFF010000275.1:0-10523 GCA_036498605.1 Acidimicrobiia bacterium
TGTTGGCGATGTTGCCCGCGGCGCTCTTGCCGTTCATGATGGTGCCCTCATACGTGGTTCCGGCGACTAGGTTGAGCAGGCCGGGAGTGGAGGGGCCGAAGGTGGTGCCGTAGGAGTTGTCGCTCATGGCGAAGTGCTGGGCGTAGTTCCACAGCGCCGTCACGGTGTTGCCGTCGTAGTAGTTCATGACGTCGGTGGCCTTGCAGGGCTGACCGGTCGGGCTCTTGGAGGCGCCGTCGGTGCCGACCTCGGTGACGAACTTGTCCATGAGCCCGCCGTCGAAGGCCTTCTGCTCGTTGTTGTAGTCGTGGTCCTGGTCACAGGTCAGGACGTCGTTGATGTTGGCCGGGTCGAACCGGCGGGGGTTGGCCCGCTGACCGGCGGCGTCGAGATTCGGGTTGTTGTTCAGCAGGGTGCCGAGGCCCGCGGCGCCCCGGGTGTTGGCCAGCCCGTCGACGGCCGGCGTCTGTGGCGCGGCCTGGAACGGCTGCCCCGAAGTGTTGGCGGCGACCGGGTAGGTGCCGAAGTAGTGGTCGAAGGAGACGTTCTCCTGGAAGATCACGACCAGATGCTTGATCGGTGTCGTGGTTGCAGGGGGCGTCGCGTGGGCGGGGAACGTCACGGCCGGGACGGCCAGTGCGATGGACCCCAGCGCCATCGCGACGCGACGAGCGCGTCGGTTCAAGGTGGATTACCCCTTCTTGGGCCGGTCCGCTACCCCAGCGAGCGGACTCCATAAATAAGGTAGGTAATCCAGTTGGAGCCCGGCCCACATCGCCCTTCTCAGGGAATTACCAGAAAACGAACGAAGGGTGTCGAAGGACTCAAATGGGCCGTTCGCGCCAAATGCCTCAGTCCGACGAGGGGAGCGGCTTGGCCTCCTTCATCGGCAGGGGCGTCGCCCCCACCGACAGGGAGCCCTCGCCGGCCTTGGTGCACAGGATCTCGAGGCCGGCCGCCTCGTCGGCGTAGCGCTTGCCCAGCAGCGTCCCACCCCGGTGGGCGTCGTCGATCGGCAGTTGCCCGGCGGCGGCGTCGATCGGGATCAGGGGCGCACCCCCGCAGCACAGGTCGACCGCTCCGGCGGGCGCCTTGACAACGATCACCTCGGCGGCGCAGGTCTGGCTGCGCAGTCTCGTCCCCGGTTTGAGCTCCATCACCGACAGGGTATTCCCGCCGCCGGACGGGCGGGTGCGATACCGTTTTTCGGGCGGAGATCGCAGCAGGGAGGGCGTTCGGTCCATGACGAGCGACGTCACGGCCAGCGGGCCTCGGCCCCGGCCCCGGCTGGCCTCGGTGCTGAGGATGGTGCTGGACCACCTCGAGGCCGGCGCGGTGGTGGCTGTCACGCCGGCCGAGCAACGGCTGGCCCACCGACTCGAAGGCGCGCTGGCCGCCTTCGACGTCTCGTCCCAGGTCTGGAGCGAACCCCTGGCCGCCGAAGGCTGACGCTAGGACCCTTCGGGAGGGCGGCGTTTGGCGGCCATGCGCCGGCCGAGCAGCTGGCCGGCCACCCGGGGGCCCTGCTGGCGGACGGCCCGGGTCCGCTCCCCCCGGGGCCGGGGCCGGGCGTAGTTGGTGGACCACACGACGGCCCCCAGCAGGACCGCCGGCCCCTCGAACCGGGCCACGGCGGTCGCCTCGCCCGTCAGCCCGAAGACGAACGGGGCGGCGGCGAGACCGGCCACGCAGACCAGGTCGACGACGCGGTGCGCCGGCCGGGAAAGCCGCCCTCCGCCGAGCGGCCGGCCACTGAGCGCGGCGGCGAGGAGGACCAGCGCCCCGGCGGCGTAGGAGACGGTCGCCGCCCGCCCGTGGGCCTTGGCCCCGGCCTGGATGAGGTAGAGGCCGAACAGGTAGTCGAGGAGCTGGTGGGCGATGAAGGGCACCACGATGCGCTGGCCGCGGCGGGGCATGCGGAAAAGCGTAGGGCCCGCCGCCGGTCGCCCCGGACTTCAGAATTCTTGACCATTGTCAGGGTTTCTTGACGGCCGCCAAGGAATCTTGACGCCCGGACGGGCCGGAGCCCTGGGATAACCCCGGCGCCCCGGGTACTGTGCCCCGTGTGAACGCTCGTGTATGGGGCACGGTGGTGGCGGTCGTCGCTCTCAGTGGTATCGGGGTGGCGCCGAGCGAGGCCCGCAGCGCGCCGCCCCACCCGATGGCGCACTGCACCCTGCCCGACGTCACCACCGGCACGAAGACGTGCTCCTACACCTTCGTCCACACCGACACGATCGAGACGTTCGTGGTGCCGCCCACCGCCAAGGGGCCGATCCAGATCACGGCCGTCGGCGCCCCCGGGTTCGGGGAGGACGCCACCCGGTCGCACGGCGCGGTGGTGACCGGCTCGTTCAACTTCCTGAGCGGCACCCCCCTGTTCGTCGTCGTCGGCGGTGATGGCTACTACGACGGCTACAACGGCGGGGTCGGCGGCGGCGGGGGCGCCTCCGACGTCCGGCTCCAGCCCGACCTCCAGCACCGGTTCATCGTCGCCGGCGGCGGCGGCGGGGCCGGCGAGGCGCTGATCTTCGACAGCCAGCAGGGCATCTGGCGCTTCATCGTGGTGAAGGGCGGCGACGCCGGCCAGCCCGGGCTCGCCGAGGGCGCCGGCCAGCCGGGGAGCGCCAGCGCCGGCGGTGCGGGCGGCGGCAACGAGCCGACCAAGGGCTGGCCGGGCACGCTCGGCCGGGGCGGCGAAGGCGCCGACCGGGGCGGCGGCGGCGGGGGCGGCGGCCTGTACGGCGGCGGGGGCGGCGGCGGCTGTACCGCCGGCAACGACCCGAACCAGCTCTGCGAGCTGTCGCACCCGGGCAGCGGCGGCGGCGGTTCGTCGCTGGTGCCGAACGGCGGCACGTCCACGTTGAGCAAGGTCCTCGACCCCAGCGTCACGATCACGGTCACCCAGTACGCCTGAGGTCATAGCCCGGCGGGCCGCGGGGGTAGACACCCCGGTGTGACGACGGCCGCCGTGCGGACGGGCCGGGCCCGCGTGGGCTGCTCCGGGTGGCTCTACCGCGACTGGCGGGGGCTCGTCTACCCGCCGGAGCTGACCACCAGGGGATGGTTCGGCTACTACACGACGCTGTTCGACACGGTGGAGCTCAACACGACGTTCTACCGGTTGCCGTCGACCGAGGCGGTGGAGTCGTGGGCCGCCCAGGCGCCGCCCGGCTTCCTCTACGCCCTCAAGCTCGGCCAGTTCGGCTCCCACCGCATGAAGCTGCGCGACGCCGCCTCCTGGCTGCCCAACCATCTCGACCGGGCCCGCCGGCTCGGCCCGTCGCTGGGGCCGACGCTCGTGCAGCTGCCGCCCCGCTGGCAGCGCAACACCGAACGGCTCGACGAGTTCCTCACGGAGGCCAACCGCCTGTCCGGCGACCTGCGGTGGGCGGTGGAGCTGCGGGACCCGTCGTGGGTCCACGACGACACCTTGGCGGTGCTCCGCCGCCACGGTGCGGCTCTGTGCCTCCACGACATGCTGGAGCACCACCCGTTCGAGTTGACCACTGACTGGACCTACGTCCGCTTCCACGGCCCCGACGCCCTGCACCGCAAGTACTGGGGCCGCTACACCGGCCGGCGCCTGCGCCGCCCGGCCGAGCGGCTCGAGGAGTGGCTGGCGGCCGGCTGCGACGTCTACGCCTATTTCAACAACGACTACGAGGGCAACGCCGTCACCGATGCCCGGTGGTTGAGGTCGAGGCTGGCTCCGTCGTCGTCGTAGAGCTGCTGGTGGTCGAGCTGCTGGTCGAGCTGCTGGTCGAGCTACTGGTGGTGGAGCTACTGGTGGTGGAGGTGACCGCGGCCTCGCCCACGAGGTGCAGCTGCAGCTGGTCGGGCGAGGCGACCGGCAGCGGCCGGACAGGGATGCCGGCCAGGCCCGTCCGCATGAGGTCGCCGAAGATGGCCGCCGGGAAGCTGCCGCCGGTGACCGACCGGCCGTGGACGCGGTTCATGGGTTGGGCGGGGTCGAAGCCCGTCCAGACCGCCGTGGCCACCTGGGGGGTGTAGCCGACGAACCAGGCGTCGGCGTTGTTCTCGGTCGTGCCGGTCTTGCCCGCCACCGGGCGGCCGATGGCCGCCGCCCGGCCCGTGCCCTCACCCACCACCCGCCGGAGGGCGGCGTTGAGGACCCCGACCTGCTTGGTGTCGAAGGCCCGGTGCGTCGCGGTGTGGTGCTCGTAGATGACGTTGCCCCGGCTGTCCCGGATGGCCTTGATCCCGTAGGGCTCGGCGTAGATCCCGCCCGAGGCGAAGGTGGCGTAGGCGGCGGCCATCGACAGCGGGCTCACGCCCCGGTCGAGCCCGCCGAGGAACACCGCCCCCTGGGCCTCGGTGGCGTCGCGGGGGATGCCGGCGTCGGTGGCGGCCCTGACGACGTCGCGGACGCCGACCTGGCAGCCGAGATCGACGAAGACGACGTTCACCGAGTGGGCCAGGGCGGTGTCGACGTCGATCGGGCCGCCGAAGTCCTCGCCGGCGTAGTTCTGGACCGGCTTGGCGCCGTAGCAGGGGATGACCCGGGGAGACGTCCCGTCGAACGTCGACCGGGGGTCGACGCCGTCCCGCAGGGCGGCCAGGTAGACGAAGGGCTTGAACGACGAACCGGCCTGGCGCAGGCCCCGGTCGGCGTAGCCGAACTGCGTCGACAGGTAGTCGAGGCCGCCGAAGAGGTTGTCGACGGCACCGTCGCCGGGGACGACGCTGGCCACGGCGGTGATCGGGTCGCCGGGCTGGCCGAGCTGCTTCGTGACGGCGGCGGTGGTGGCGTCGAACAGCTTGGGGTCGAGCGTGGTCTCCACCGTGTAGCCGCCGGTCAGCAGGCGGGTGCTCCGGGTGTCGGGATCGTCGCCCAGCTCGGACAGGCCGGCCGCCTCCCGCTTGACGAAGTCGACGAAGTGCGGGGCCCGGCTCACGCCTGGAGGCTGCGGCGGGGCCAGCGTCATCGGCTCGGCCAGGGCGGCATCGAGGTCGGCCCGGGAGAGCCAGTGGTGGCGGGCCATGGCCCGCAGGACCTCGTCGCGCCGCTTGACCACGGCGCCGGGATCGGTGCGGGGGTCGAGCCCGCTGGGGGAGCGGATCTTGCCGGCCAGGGTGGCCGCCTGGGCCGGGGTGAGCTGGGCCGGGTCGACGCCGAAGAAGGTGTGGGCGGCGGCGTAGATGCCGTAGGCCCCCTCGCCGAAGTAGACCTGGTTGAGGTAGCGCTGCAGCAGGTCGTCCTTGCTGTAGCGATCCTCCAGGGCGCTGGCGTAGAACACCTCCCGGACCTTGCGGAAGAGGCTGTGCGAGCTGCCGGTGTAGTTGAGCTTGGCCAGCTGCTGGGTGATCGTGCTGCCCCCCTGGGGGTGGCCCAGCGCCGTGCTGAACACGGCCCGGGTGATGGCCAGCGGGTTGATGCCGCTGTGGTGGTAGAACTCGGCGTCCTCGGCGGCCAGGACCGCCCGCGTGACGTGGTCGGGGACGGCGTCGAGCTCGACGGCCTGGCGGTTCCCGGGGTCACGCGACAGGTCGGCCAGCACCGATCCGTCGGCGGCCAGCACCCGGGTGGTGTCGGGCAGGCGGTGGAAGTCGGGGATGAAGGGCGTGATCGGCGACGCCGCCCACAGGATCAGCCGGCTCGTGGTGAGCGACACCGCCCGCCGCAGCGGCGGGACCGCCACCAGCAGGAACAGCCCGATCAACGCCCCGATGCCGACCTTCCGCCGTTGCGCTCGCGTCATGGCGGAATGCATGTCCCGGGGGTTAAAACGCAGGTGAGCGGTATATGAACGTTCCTTCAGGATTCGCCGGGCTCATCAACGGCTCATCTGAGGAGTCGTACAAGGACAGGATGATCGTCGGGCCCACGGTCGTCGAGCGACCCCCCGGTTCCGCTCGCCGGCGACACCCTGCACTGCTCCTGCCCTATGGCTGGCCGCTCTACGCCCTCTTCTACGGCTACCCGCTGTGGTGGGTGCTCGGGCTGGCCGAGTTCATCTGGCCCGTCGTCGGGCTGATCATGCTGATCAGCCTGACCATGCGGCGCCACACGATCCGGGTGCCGAAGGGCTTCGGGATCTACGTGCTGTTCCTGATGTGGGTGGTCGTCTCCGGCGTCAACGTCCATGGCGCCGACAAGATCGTCGGGTTCATCTACCGGCTCCTGCTCTACGGCTCGGCGCCGGTGTTCGGGCTCTACATCTTCAACGCCCCCAAACGGATCCTGTCCGACAAAGCGGTCGTCAAGTGCATGGTGGCCTTCTGGCTGGTCGTGGTGGGCGGCGGCTTTCTCGGCCTGGCCCTGCCGCACCTCCAGATCACCACCCTGGCGGCCAGGGTGCTCCCCAAGCACTTCCAGACGAACTCCTTCGTCTACAACCTCGTCCACCCCAAGACGGCCCAGGTGCAGCCGTTCCTCGGGTTCCCCGTGCCCCGCCCGTCCGCCCCCTTCGTCTTCACCAACGACTGGGGCGGCAACTACGCCCTCGTCATCCCCTTCCTCCTCGCCGCCTGGACGGAGGGCCACCGCATCGCCCGCAACACCATCGTGCGGCTCCTGGTGCCCCTGTCGCTCATCCCGGTGATCTTCTCCCTCAACCGGACGCTGTGGGCCTCGCTGGCCGTCGTGGCCGTCTACGGCGGCATCCGGCTCGGGGCCCGCCGCCAGGTCATGACCGTGATCCGGGGCGCCTTCGTGGTCGGCGCCCTCGGCGGGATGCTGCTCTTCGTCGGGCCGATCCACCAGCTGATCGCCGAACGGGTCGCCCACCCCCACTCCAACCAGGGCCGTTCCGTCCTCTACAACCAGTCCGTCAGCCTGGCCCTCCAGAAGCCGGTGTTCGGCTGGGGCGGGCCGCAGCAGTCGAGCGTCACCGACTCCAAGAGCTCGTCCTACAAGCACCCCGACGCCGGGACCCAGGGCCAGTTCTGGACCATCCTCGTCTCCAACGGGATGCCGGCCACGGCGCTGTTCTTCGGCTACCTGCTCTTCGCCACCTGGCAGACCCGCCGGAGCAAATCGGGCCTCGGCCTGTGGTGCCACATCGTGGTGCTGGTGGCCATCTTCCAGAGCCCGTTCTACGGCCTCCTGGCCTCCCAGCTCCACCTGGTGTTCATCGCCATCGCCCTGGCCTACCGGGACCGCATCCCCGAGACGCCGGCCCCGACCCGGGCCGAGTTGGCCCTGGGGGCCTGAGCGCGTCGGCGTTCTTGAGCGCCGCCTCGGCGTGGGCGGCCCACCGGCCGAGGGCCGCCGCCACCCGCGGCTCGTCCGTTTGCTCCGACAGCCCGCACGTCAGGCTGAGCCGGCGCTGGTCCGACCAGGCGGCCAGGTCGGGTTCGGCGGCGTGCAGCGCCGACGAGCGGAGGATCCCCCGCATCATCGGCAGCCAGTCCCCGGCCAGGAAGACCTGGGGGACGGGCTCGCAGAGGCGGTTGCGGTCGTTGTCGTCGTTCCGGGCCGCTTCGACGAAGCCGACCAGAGCGGCGTAGCAGGTGGTGAAGCCCCCGATCAGCGACTGCAGGGTGATGCGGCCGGGCTCGAAGATCGGCCGGGCCGGCGCCGAGCGGAACCCCGACGCCGTGCAGTCGACGTGGACCTCGCCCCGGGTCGTCGGGATCTCGCCGCCGTCGAGCACGATCCGATCGGCGCCGAGATGGCGGACCCGCCCCTGGCGGACCACTTGCTCGATCTGCCGGAGGGCCGCCATCTCCCCCTGGCTGAGGATCGGCCCCCGGAAGGCCGACGGCTCGACCCGGGGGTCCAGCCGGAACAGCCCGCCCTTCTCCTCGAGCCGCCGGAACAGGTCCGCGACCGACCCGGCCTCGGCCAGGCACTCGGTCCAGTCGGCGATGGCCTCGATCGTCCCGGCGAGGAGCGTCAGGGGCTGTAGGGCGGCGCGATCGAGAATCCACGCGTCGTTCGGCCTGACCCAGCGGATCCGGTCGGGTTCGACCCCGTGCTCCAGCAGCCAGCAGCAGGCGTCCATGGCCGTCTTGCCGGCGCCCAGCACCGTGAAGCCGGCCGGTGGTTCGGCGAGACCGACGAGCCGGCCGACCGGGATGAGCTCTACCTCAGCGTCGACCGTGAAGGCCGGCCGGTGCGTGGCCGGGACCTGGACCTCGAGATAGGTGCCGTCGACCACCCGGCGCCGGACCCGCACCGTGGTCGTGTGGCCGGTGAGCAGCGACCGGACGGTGTGCTCGTTCGACCAGTCGCCCCGGTAGTCGCACTTCGGAAGGAAGCGGACCTGCCCCGAGGCCAGGAGGTGGTCGTCGAGGACGCGCCAGAAGTAGTCGCAGATCTCCACGCCCGTCGCCCGCTCGTAATAGCCGGCGTTGGGGCCGGTGGTGTCGACGGCGTCCCGGCCCAGCCGGCGGGAGTTGACGCCGTAGTTGGCCGAGGCCTGATGGACGCGCACGAACGGATAGGCGTCGTTCCAGTGCCCGCCCGGCCGGTCCCGCCGGTCGACCATGACGACGTCGGCGTCGCTCTGGGCGATCAGCTCGTCGGTGAAGGCCATCCCGGCGGCGCCGGCTCCCACGACCAGGTAGTCGGTCTCGATCACGCCCATGCGGCGAGACCCTAGCCAATCCCGCAGGTCAGCCCGGGTCCTTGCTGTTGCTCATCACGGCGCCGATGACGGGGGCGCCGAGCTGGGCGAACTGCAGCTGGGTGCGGGCCACGGCCTCGCGGCGGGTGCGCCGGGCGTCGGCCACGATCAGCACACCGTCGGCCAGCGGAGCCAGGGCGAGGCAGCCCGAGGCCTCGAGGACCGGCGGGCCGTCGATGACGACGAAGTCGGCGTCGGACCGGCTGATGTCGAGGAAGCGGCGCATGGCGTCGGAGCCCAGCAGGTCGTCCCCTTCGGCCTCGTAGCGGCCGGCGGTGTAGACGGCCAGCCGCTCCACGCCGAAGCACCGCTGGGCGGCGTCGGGGGGCGGCAGCTCGCCGTTGAGGACGTTGGCCAGGCCCCGATCGTTGGCGACGTCGAAGAAGTGGTGGGCCTGGGAGTGGTGCAGGTCGGCCGACACGAATACGACCCGCTTGCCGACCTGGGCCAGCGACACGGCCAGGTTGGCGGCCACCACGCCGCGGCCGCCGTCGGCGCCGGTGGAGCCGGCCACCAGCACCGTCTGCACGCCGCCCCGTGACGCCTGGGCCAGGACCTTGGCCCGCAGGATCCGGTAGGCCTGGCCGGCGGCGGTGTCGTCGGGGCTCAGTGTGGCCAGGGCCGCCCCCCGGCCCCGGCGGCGGGTGCGGGGGATGCTGACCAGCAGGGGCGCGCCGAGGTGGTCCTCGAGGTCGAGCGGGTCCCGCAGCCGGCCCCCGAGGCGGTCGCTGAAGAAGGCGGCCAGCACGCCGACCAGCAGGCCGAGGATGGCGCCGGCGGCCACGAACAGCTTGGGGCGGGGGCTGAGCGGCAGCTTCGGCAGTACGGCCGGGCTGATGATCGAGCCGGTGTCGTTGACGTCGACGAGGTCGAGGGCGGCCAGGGCCTGGTTGTACTGCTGGGCCTGGCTCTGCAGATCCTGGAGGCGGGTCTGGCCCAAAGCCAGGGCCGGGTTGTTGGGGGTGGCGGCGGCCTTGGCGATGTCGGCCCGCAAGGCGTTGATCTGGTCGTCGAGCGCCTGGAGCGGTTTGACGATGTTGGTGCGGATGTCGTCGCGCGACTTGGCGGCCAGGTCGGCCTTGAACTTGAGGTAGGCCTCGGCGAAGGCCTGGGCTCCCCGCTGGGCGCTGGCCTTCGTCTTGTCGGTGTAGGAGATCTGGAGCAACTGTGTCGTCCCCACCGTCTGGGCCGAGGCCCGGGAGGCGATGGTGGTCAGGTCGTCGGGGAGCTTGAGCGTGTCCTTCACGATCTGGGCCACGGCGTTGGAGGTGGCCACGGTCTTCTCCGTCCCCATGTTGATCGCCTTGTCGATCCCGCCCGTCCCCGGGTTGAAGGGCCGGTCGACGACCGGCCGGACCAGCACCGACGCCTGGGAGACGTAGGCCGGCGTGGCGATGCCGTAGCTGTAGCCGATGGCGGCGGCGACGCCGACGACAACGGAGAGGAACAGCACCAGTTTCCGGCGGGCGAGGACGGCGACGTAGTCGGACAGCTGGACCGCGGTGTCGCCCGTGATCTTGAGAGCCATGACGGTGAGTGTCACCCGCTCTCCGTGAGTGGCTGATGAAACGTCAGATGTCAACGACTCGTCAGATTAATCCTTTTAATCCTAAAGCCTGAGAGCCATTTCATCGACAAACTTGACTCTATTCGACGCGTATCGCACTATTCCTTCTGTCAGCTGGGGAAAATTCTGGAGGGTGCTGGGGAGCATAAAGATCTTCGGACACTTTCATAAGTGTTTCGGAATCTTTCCAAAGATTTACGTGATCTTGCGATCGGGTGCTGACGCGCCCTGAGCGCAAGGTCGGGTTGTCGCTGGGGTGCGAGCCGAGGATACCTGTTCGGTCCACGGCTCGTCCCGCTACCCCAGCGACAACCCGCCGATGTCAATGCTGCTTCGATCCGGCCTACTGGGGGGCGGACCGA
>DASYFF010000276.1:0-6026 GCA_036498605.1 Acidimicrobiia bacterium
ACACGAAGTCGGCCGGCAGCCACATGATCACGCCGGCCAGTTGCTGGTCGGCCAGCGCCGCGGCCGCACCCTCGTGGGCGGCGTAGGCGGCGTAGATCGGGGTGGTGGCGAAGGCCAGTCCGGCGGCCAGCCAGATGTTGATGAGCATGGCGGCGAAGACGAAGCCGCAGGTGGCCCCGAGCCCGAGGCGCCGCCGGGGCCCGGGGTCGAGGACGATGCTCCAGAACACGAACCCGCCGGCCAGGAACGTGCCGTGCTCGGCCATGTGGACGAAGGGATTGCCGAGGGCGGCGTCGTAGGCCCGGGGCAGGTGCCAGGCCCAGAACCCACCGACGGCCACGGTCAGCACCACCACCGGGTGCGTGGCCACCCGCGGCGCCCGTCGCCAGTCGAAGGGGCGGGCGGCCGCCAGCAGCGGCGTCGCCGCCAGCATCAGGAGCAGGTGCTGGGCCATGTGGGCCGACAGGCGCCGGCCGGCGGCGGCGTCGAGCGGCGGCGACAGGGCCAGCGCCACCACCGCCAGTCCGGCGAGGAAGCACGTCGTCCGCCGCCGGTTCAGAGCGCCGGCTGACATGTCCTGAGGATCACCGCCGGGCCGAACCCGGTGACGATGAAGAGCAGGAACAGGACGCTGTTGGCAATGCCGGCCAGCGCCATCCAGTGGGCGGTGTCGCGGCGGTGCTCAGTGGTCAGCACCCCACCGACCGGCACCACCGAGGTGCGACGCCAGCAGCGCACGGCCACGGCCAGGGCGGCCACGGTGACGGCGGTGACAACGGCGTTGACGATGACGACCCACGTCCGCACGTCGAGGCCCAGGACCTGACCGGGGTGGCTCGGGTTCGACGGGCTGCAGGCCAGGAACTCCTCCCACTGGTAGTTGACCGCCAGCTGGACGGCCCACAGGATCGGCCCGGCCAGCACCCCGAACCACAGCGGCTTCGAACGGGACAGCCCGGTGGCCATCAGAGGTGGGGCGAGAGGTAGAGGGTGAGCAGGACGAAGAACCACACGACGTCGACGAAGTGCCAGTAGAGGACGAAGTTCTGGACGCTCACGTGGCGGTACCGGTCGAAGGCCCCCTGCCAGGCCCGCAGCTGCACCCAGGCGCTCATCAGGAGACCGACGAACACGTGGGCGCCGTGGAGGCCGGTGATGGTGAAGAACATCGACCCGTAGGCGTCGGTGCGGGGGGTGAACTCGTGGCGGGCGATGTCGGGGTACTCCTTGGCCACCTGCAGGGCGAGGAACGTCGCCCCGAGCACGAAGCCGGCGGCCAGGAAGGCCCGCAGCTTTTTCGTGTCACCCTTCTTGATGGCCGCATGGGCCAGGTGCACCGGAAGGCTGGAGCTCCACAGGACGGCGGTCATGATCAGCACCAGCTTGAGCTTCGGGTCTTCGATCCCGTCGGGCGGCCAGACCGGCCCGGAGCGGAACCGGAGGTAGAAGTAGCTGGCCAGCAGCAGGGCGAACACCGTGGCCTCCACGGCGATGAACAGCACCATCCCCCACCAGCCGAAGTTGGTGGTGCCCGTCCCCACGGTGGGCAGCCGCTCGTCGGGCTGTCCCGTCGGGACGAGCAGCGGAGCTTCACCGGTCAGGGCCATGTCGCTCACGTCTCCTGCGTCTCGCCCCGGGGCCAGAACCAGCCGGCGGTGGCGATCACGGCCGCCACGGCGGCGACCGACCAGAAGACCCATGACCGCACCACGAGGCCGAGGAAGATGCCGAGCAGCGCAACGGTGAGCAGCAGCGGCCACGGCGACTCGTGGGGCATCGGCGCCACGACCTCCGGTTCGGCCTCCAGGAGGCTGGTGACGAGCGTGTTGTGACCACCGCCGAGCCCCCGGCCGCCGGCCTCGGCGGGCTGGCCGTGGGGGCCGAGCTCGGGCTGGTCCCACATGGGCTCCCGGCTGCGGACGGTCGGGATGTTCTCGAAGTTGTACTCGGCCGGCGGCGAGGTCGTGGCCCACTCCAGCGACTCGCCCCGCCAGGGATCGTGGCCAGCCGGCTCGCCCCGCTTGGCGCTCCATACCCAGTTGACGAAGGTGATCAGGATCCCCAGCGCCAGGACGAAGGCGCCGATGGTCTCGACGAGATTGAGGAAGTCCCAACCCAGGCCGGCCTGGTAGGTGTACGTCCGGCGGGGTTCGCCCCGCAGACCGAGGATGTGCATGGGGAAGAACAGCGCATTGAAGCCGACGAACATCAGCCAGAAGCTGACCTTGCCCCAACCCTCGTGGAGGAGGCGGCCGGTCATCTTCGGCGCCCAGAAATAGATCCCGGCGAAGATGGGGAACATCGCCCCGCCGACGAGCACGTAGTGGAAGTGGGCCACGACGAAGTAGGAGTCGGTGACCTGCTGGTCGAGCGGGATGGCGGCCAGCATCGGCCCCGACAGCCCGCCGATCACGAACAGGACGATGAAGCCCAGCACGAACAGCATCGGCGTCTTCAGGATGGGCTTGCCGGCCCACAGCGTGGCCAGCCAGGCGAAGATCTGCACGCCGGACGGGATGACGACCAGGAAGCTGGTCAGGGAGATGAAGCCCAGCCCCATGCTGGGCAGACCCACGGCGAACATGTGGTGGACCCACACCCCGAAGCCGATCAGGGCGATGGCCATCTCGGCCAGGACGATGTAGGTGTAGCCGATCATCGGCCGGCGGCACATCGTGGGGATGATGGCCGAGGCGATCCCCAGCGCCGGCAGCACGACGAGATAGACCTCCGGATGGCCGAAGATCCAGAACAGGTGCTGCCACAGCAGCGGCTGGCCGCCACCGGCGGCGGCGAAGAAGTGGAACCCGGCCCGGCGCTCGAGCTCCAGCAGCACGTTGGCCAGGGTGAGGGCGGGGAGGGCGAAGATCACCGTCAGGGCCATGGCCAGCTCGCCCCAGACGAAGATCGGCATCCGGTTGAGCGACATGCCCGGGGCCCGCATCTTGAGGATCGTGACGATGAAGTTGATCGACCCGGCCGTCGTCGAGATCCCGACGAAGATGAGCCCGAGGGCGTAGAAGTCGACATTCGGTCCGGGGGAGTACACCGAGTCGGACAGCGGCGTGTAGTTGAACCAGCCGGCGTCGGGCAGGCGGTGGACGACGAACGACGAGTAGAAGAACGCCCCGGCGCCGAGGAAGACCCAGTAGCCGAAGGCGTTGAGCCGGGGGAAGGCCATGTCCCGGGCGCCGATCATCAAGGGAACTAAGTAGTTCCCGAACCCCGACAGCACCGGCGTGGCGAAGAGGAACATCATCGTCACGCCGTGCATGGTGAAGAGCTGGTTGTAGGTCTCGGGGTCGACGACGTGGAGGTTGGAGTGGGTCAGCTGGATCCGCATGACCAGCGACTCGACGCCGCCGATGACGAGGAACAGCAGTCCGGTGTAGAGGTATCGCTTCCCGATCCGCTTGTGGTCGACGGTGGTGAGGAACGACCCGAGCCCCGGCGTCTCGCTCCAGTGCTCCTCGAGCACCTCGGGCGTGGCGGCGCCGGTGGTGACGGTGGCCATCAGCGGAGCCCTTCCAGGAAGGCGACCAGGGCCCGGAGATCGGCAGGCGACAGGGTCGTCGGCGGCATCGCCGCCCCGGGCTTGATGGACTGCGGGTCGGTGATCCAGCGGGCGAGGTCCCCGTCGGTCCGGGGCCGCACGCCGGCGCCGAGCGTGTCCCGCCGCCCGAAGTGGGTGAGGTCGGGCCCGACCGTGCCGGCGGCGGCGGTGCCCCGGACCGTGTGGCAGCCGGCGCAGGACTGGGTCTCGAACACGGGGCGGCCCGGGCCGCCGGTGGCGGCGTCGTCGGCCGGCTGCGCCTCCCGGGCCATCCAGGCGTCGAAGTCGGCGGGGGCGTCGGCCACCACACGGATGATCATGTTGGCGTGCTGGAGGCCGCAGAACTCGGCGCACTGACCCCGGTACACCCCCGGCTCCCCCGCCTGCAGCCACAACGTGTTGTGCTGACCGGGGATCATGTCGATCTTCGGCCCGAGGGGCGGCACCCAGAAGCTGTGGATGACGTCGGCCGTGTCGAGCGCCAGCCGGACCCGCACGCCGGCCGGTATGTGGATCTCGTTGGCCGATACCGCGCCGTTGGGGTAGCGCACCTCCCACCACCAGTCGTGACCGACGACGCTCACCGTGAGCTTCGAGCGGCGCCCGGCGTCGGTCAGGGCCTGGACCTTCTGCAGCGAGAAGAGGAAGAAGCCGACGAGGATCGCTCCGGACACGACGACACCGGCGACCACGATGAACGGCTCGCCCCAGCCGGGGGTGACGGCGGCATCGTCCTCCGTCTTGCGCCGACCGCGGACGGCGGCCAGGACCAGCATGCCGACCACGAAGACGAAGACGGCGGTGGCGGTGGCCAGCATCGGCCACCACAGACCGACCACCGACCGGGCCGCCGGGCCCTTCGGGCTGACGACCGACGTCTTCCCACCGCATCCCCCGACCGTCAGCGCCACCGCGACGGCCGGAAGCGTCCGGGCGCCGGGCGCCAAGGGCCCGCGCCGACACCGCATCCGCCCGCTCGGCACACTGTCCAACTTCCCGCCGGCGCCGCGCTCCAAACGGTCCCGTGGCGGTTATTCGGACTGGCTGGTGAGATCGGTCACCTCGGCCAGGCCGGCGAGGCAGCCGGCGGCGGTGACCACCGCCGCCTCCGGGCGGCCGTCGGCCCGCACGACCGCCGCCAGCCTGCCGTCGTGCTTTTCGACGGTCACGAGGCGCAGCGTGACACCCGGGCAGTCGTCCTCGACCCGGGCGATGACCTCGCGTGGCGCGGCGCCGGCGGCCAGGGTCATGGTGAGAGTGCAGTGGGACCGGGCCGCGACATGGTCCATCCACCGGCGGACGGGCCGGAGAGCGACGAGGTAGCCCAGGGTGACCAGGGCGGCCACTCCGGCCGTCCCGACGTCACCCACCCCGGCGGCGAGACCGATGGCCGCCACCGTCCAGACGCTGGCGGCCGTGGTGAGATTGGCCACCTCGCCGTTGCGCCGCTTGAGGATCATCCCGGCGCCGAGGAACCCGACGCCCACCACGACCTGGGACGCCACCCGGGTGACGTCGGCCCGGTAGGTGCTGGTGCGGACGTTCTGGAACTCCGAGAACCCCAGCGTGGAGATGACCCCGAAGAGCGCCGCGCCGACGCAGACAGCGATGTGCGTCCGCAGGCCGGCCGGCTGACCCGAGATCTCCCGCTCGGCACCGATCGCCGCCCCGAGCGCCATCGCCGCCAGCAGGCGGACGACGACGTCGGCGTCGATGCCGTAGTGGGTCATGCGGCGGCGTGGGCGTCGTTCTTCGAGGTGCTCTCGTGCTCCTCCAGGCCGACGGCCGCCCGCAGCTCCTTGATGTCCTCGCTGAGATCACGGTCGGGCAGCCCACCCTCGAGCTTCACCATCAGGTCGGACAGGCCGTCGGCGATGGCGTTGAGCTTGTGGTGGACGGCCTGGTCGTTACGGGTCTGGCTGTTCTGCAGCAGCGCCACCATGAGGAAGGTGATGATCGTCGTGGCGGTGTTGATGATCAGCTGCCAGGTGTCGACGTCCCTTATCACGAGGATGCTCGGCGCCCAGACCAGGATCAGCAGCACGCAGAAGGCGAAGAATGCCGCCCGTCCCACGACTTCCGAGGCCATCCCGGCGAAGCGGTCGAAGACCCCGACCCGCGTCGAGACGTCGGTCGGCATGAGCACGGCGTGCTTCCCACCCATGGTGACGCCCCCCGCCCGTCAGCGGCGGCCGACGGCGCGTTCGAGCTCGGCCTTGTTCATCTTCGACCGGCCCGGGATGTTGCGCTGCCTGGCCTCGTTGTAGAGCTGCTCCTTGGTGCGCCCGCCGGGACCCCTGTGCGACCGCAGCCCGCCCCGGCGGCCGGACGAGAGGTCCTGCGTGGAGGTGCGGCTCGACTGGCGGGCCTCCCCGGCCCGGGCCCGCTCCTTGTTGACGGTGCGGGAGGCGATCTCCTTCGCCTTGCTCTCGCTGCTCCCCCGTTCCTCCAGACCTTCCTTGATGTGCTCGTA
>DASYFF010000277.1:0-4898 GCA_036498605.1 Acidimicrobiia bacterium
GATGCCACGAACTACGGCGACATGAGCAGGACGACGCTCAACGGCCCGGTCCTCGACTCGATCCCCACACCGTCCGGCCACGGCTACTACATGGTGGCGTCCGACGGCGGCATCTTCGCCTTCGGCGATGCGGTCTTCCGGGGGTCGATGGGCGGCAGGAAGCTCAACGCCCCGGTGCAGTCACTGGTGCCCGTCCCGACCGGGGGCGGCTACTGGCTTGTCGCCTCCGACGGCGGCGTGTTCGCCTTCGGCGATGCGCCCTTCCGGGGGTCGATGGGCGGCGTGAAGCTGGCCCGGCCGGTGACCGGCATGGTCCCCTACGGCAACGGCTACCTCATGGTCGGCGAGGACGGCGGCATCTTTTCGTTCTCCAACCAGCCTTTCGCCGGTTCGCTCGGCGCCAATCCGCCGGCCCGGCCCATCGTCTCGGTCGCCGCCCTGTAACGGCTGGGGATCAACCCCAGCCGTTACCGTGGAACTCCTGCTCCACCCCGCAATGGGGCAGGTTGGAGAACTTCCGTGCCCTGGCGCACACGGCCTCGGCCTGGCTCCTCGATCGCCCGCCGTTGAAGATCTCGGCTTCCCAGTTGGTCGACGTGATCTTCTGCACGTGGGTCCTGAACCCGTCCCTGGCGGCGGCGGAGGCGATCCTCTTGGCCTCCGTGCCGCTCCTGATGTGACCGCCCAGGATCGATTCCCAGCCCGACGACGAGGCGCTGGCCGGCGGTGCCGCCAGCGCTCCCAGCGTCATCAGCCCGGCCACCATTCCACCGACCGCGAGGCGCGCTGCGCCCCAGTCCCCAGCGTTCTTCACTGCTGAACCTCCCGTGGTCCCCCAGAAACGTGCACGGAGTCGCCGGCCGTTCGGCCGTCGTTCACCCAGGGTACGACGAAAGCCGCGAACCGGACATTCGTCCTCAGCCGGGGTTCAGCTGGGGAGGGAAATTACAAATGAGGCGCAGAGTCAGCTATGAAGCGTAAGAAAGGGCTGTAAACAGCTGTGGTTCAGGTTGTTGTCGTTAAGGTTCCTGAACATGTCGACCCGAATGACGCAAACGAAGATCCCGGAGATCACCGTCTTCTTCTGGATCACCAAGATCGTCGCCACGACGCTGGGCGAGACCGGCGGCGATCTCCTGGCCCAGACGATGAAGGTCGGGTACGCCGTCAGCACGATGATCCTGCTCGGGATCATGTTGAGCACGCTGGTCGGCCAGCTCAAGCTGCAACGCTTCAGCCCCGCCCTGTACTGGACGGTCATCGCCACCACGAGCATGGCCGGCACGACGATCTCCGACTACATCGACCGGACGCTGAAGTGGGGCTACTACAAGGGCAGCGTCGTCCTGGTGGTCCTACTGATCGCCGCCCTGCTGTTCTGGAAGGCGAAGTTCGGCTCGCTGGCCATCAACGGCGTCAACCGTTTCTCCGTAGAGCTCATGTTCTGGACGACGGTGCTGATCGCCAACACGCTGGGAACGGCGCTCGGCGACTGGCTGTCCGACAACACCGGCCTCGGCTTCGGACGGGCGACGGTGGTCATCACGGCGCTGCTGGGCTTCGTCGCCCTGCTGCACTTCCGCACCGCGGTCAACAAGGTCGTGCTGTTCTGGGCCGGCTTCGTGCTGATCCAGCCCTTCGGCGCCACCGCCGGTGACCTGTGGACGAAGAAGCCGTCGATCGGCGGGATGGGCTACCCGACCTACTACGCCTCGGCCATCCTGGCCGCCATCCTGATCTTCTTCGTCGTCATCTCCGGCTCCGACACCGTCGGCGACGCCGAGGACGTGGGCCTGGTTCTCGACGCCGCCTAGGGAGCAGCGGCGACCGAGACGATGGGGTGGGCCGGCGGGTTGCTCCCGAGCGAGCCCACGAACGGCCGGTCGGAGAAGTCGAAGATGCCGCCGTCGGCGCCGACCATGAGGTAGCCGTTGCCGTAGGGGACCATGCCGGTGACGGGCTTGCTCAGGTGCGTCCCGCCCATCGAGCCCCGGAAGGGGGCGTTGAAAGCGAACACGCCGCCGTCGGAGGCGACCAGCCAGTAGCCGCTGCCATCGCCGTTGGGAACCAGGGACCGGACGGGGGCGTTGAGCTTCTTGCCGCCCATCGAGCCGGCGAAGTGGGCGTCGCCGAAGGCGAAGATGCCGCCGTCGGAGGCGACCATGTAGTAGCCACGGCCGCTCGGCGTCGGGATCGAGTCGAGGACGGGCCCGTTCAGCGTGACCTTGGACATGTCGCCATAGCCGGTGGCGTCGCCGAAGGTGAAGACCCGCCCCCGGTTGGTGAAGAGCCAGTACCCACGGCCACTGGGAGTCGGGGAAAGGCTCGTGACGGCCTCACCCGGTCGGAGCGAACCGGCCGCCACGCTCCCGAGTGGCGGCGCATCGCCCCGGGCGCTGACGATGCCGGCGGAGTCGACGACCCAATAGCCGTGGCCGTCGGGGGTCGGGCGCAGCCCGGCGGCCGTCGCGCCCGGTGACGGTGCAGCGTTGCCGTGGCCGGTGGCGGCTCCGAAGGGATAGACCGTCCCGCTGGAGTCGACCATCCAGTACCCGGACGACGCCTGGGTCGTCGGAGGGCCGGTCGGGGCCGGCCCCGACCCGGTGGCGGTCGTCGTGGTCGTCGTGGGGCCGGTCGTGGACGGCGTCACCCCGGCGGCGTGGCAGGCGTCGGAGCCGGAGTCGAGCACGGTACCGGCCGCCTTGGCGCCGGCGGCGAGGTACTGCCAGTCGTAGGACCCGCCATGGAGCGTCAGGCTGAGGACGCCGAACACCTGCTGGATGTGGACCTCGCTGTTGGGCTCGTAAATGGTCTGCGACGGGTCGTTGCGGGGGTCGGGGTCGAAGTGATGATGTGGCCCGCCGCCGGTCCCCACCACGAACTCGCGGATGCCGTGGGCGGCATCGGGGACACCGGGCCCCCCGGCCGACCCGGTGGGCAGCACCTGCTGGGGAAACCGCTCGTAGACGTGGCGGTGGCCGTTGAGGACGACGTCGGCCTTGTGGTCCTGGAGGATCTGCCACATGGCGTCCATCGTCGGATCCGTGTCGTAGCCGGTGTTCCCCGTCAGGGGGGTCTGGCCGGCACTGGTGAAGGAGAAGAAGCGGGGCTCATGCCAGTAGGCCAGGGTGCAGGCCGTCGGGTGGGCGGCGAGGTCGGCCGAGAGCCACCTCCCCATCGTGCTGTCGGCGCCGCAGCCGTCGACGGCGGTGTTCCCCAGCGGACCGCCGTGGGTCGGGTCGCACTGCGGGTTGAGCACCACGATGTGCCACGCCCCGAGGTCGTAGCTGTAGTAGCCGAGCCCGTTCGGCCCGGCCGGGCAGTCCGGCGGCGCCGACGTCGGCGCGCTGCAGGGGCCGGCGCCGTTGAAGTAGGTGAAGTAGTCGGCGGCCTGGGCACTGCCCTCGTAGTCGTTGTCACCGGGCGCCGGTCGGGTGCGGGCCTTGATGCCGGCCTGACCCCACGTCGGGTCGTAGCAGTGCTGGTAGGCGGTCAGGTCGGCGCCGGTGCCGGTCCGGCTCAGGTCGTAGGCGCCATCGCCGAGCATGGCCACAGTGGCGGCCGGGTTGGCGTTCAACAGCCCGGCGGTGCCGGCGCTGCCGCCCGCCAGTGCCCCGGTGACGTCACAGGTGCCGACGTCGCCGGCCGCCAGCAGCACGGGGTCGCCGGCGGCCCGGGCGGGAACCTGGGCCCGGCCGGCGGCGAGGGCTCCGCCGACGAGCACCACCACGAGGGCGATGCGGGCAACGCGCCCGCTCCGGGGAGAGAGTGTGGGGGGCATCAGCCGTTAGCCGAGGGCAGCCACGGACACGATCGGCTTGGCCGGCGGGTGGCTGCCCAAGGAGCCGGCGAAGGGTGACGAGGAGAAGTCGAAGATGCCGCCGTCCTCGCCGACCATGAGATAGCCGTCGCCGTAGCGGACCATGCCGGTGACGGGCTTGGACAGCTTCGTCGAGCCCATCGACCCCTTGAACGGAGCGCCGAAGGCGAAGATCCCGCCGTCGGAGGCCACCAGCCAGTAGCCACTGCCGTCGCTGTCGGGGACCAGGGACTGCACCGGGGCGTTGAGCTTCTTGCCCCCCATCGAACCGGCGAACTTGGCGTCACCGAAGGCGAAGATGCCGCCGTCGGATGCGACCATGTAGTAGCCCTTGCCGGTCGGCGTGGCCACCGAGTCGAGGACGGGTCCGTTGAGTGTCAGGCGGGAGACGTCGCCCAGGAAGGCGGCGTCGCCGAAGGCCAGCGCCCGGCCCCGGTTGGTGAAGACCCAGTAGCCCTTCCCGGTCGGGGTGGCCGACAGGCTCGTCACCTGCTCCCCGGCCGCCAGGCGGCCGGCGTCGACATTGCCGAGCGCCGTCGCATTCCCGAACGGCGTGACCCGCCCGTCGGCCGAGAGGATCCAGTAGCCGGCGCCACCGGGCGTCGGTTCCAGGTCGACGCCCGCCGCGCCGGCCGGGCCGTCACCCAGGGCCTTGGCCTGGCCGAAGGGGTAGACCTTGGCGTCGGCGCCGAGCATCCAGTACCCACCGGGGACGCCGGCCGTGCGGTCGCCGGGGTTGACCGGCCCCGGGGGTGTCGGGCCCGGATCGGGGCCCGACCCCGGGTCGGGCGCGGCGCCGCTGCCGTAGGGGGCTTCGGCCAGGGTGGCCTTGTGGTTGAAGTAGGGGTCGGCGGCCATGTCCTACCAGGCCTGGTAGGACTGGGGATCGGACTCCAGCCACCATTCGTTGTTGAGCCCGTTGGCGTTCTGGGTGTCGAAGTACAAGAAGGCCACGATGTCGGGGTAGTGCTGCACCAGCGAGGTGTGCATGGCGGTGATCCACTTGGCCTTGTCGCCGGAGTTGTTCTCCTGCACGCCGGTCTCGCCCACCATCATCGGCTTGTTGTGGGGCAGGGCC
>DASYFF010000278.1:0-14407 GCA_036498605.1 Acidimicrobiia bacterium
CGTCAGCCAGTTCACCGAGGCGGTCCGGCGGGTGGCGGCCACGCCCAGGGCGTACTGGCGCACGATGCCGGCGACGGCGAAGGCGGCCAGGCCGAAGGCGCACAGTTCCGCCACGCCCCGCACGCCGAGGGCGGCGCAGGCGGCCATCGTCAGGGCGCCGACCCAGGCCGGTACGCCCAGGCGGCGGCGGAGCACGTCCTTCGATGCCGCCCGCCAGGGCAGGGCCGGGGCCACGGCCATGAGGAAGAGCAGCGCCAGGCCGATCGGGGTGGTCATCCGGTCGAAGTAGGGCTCGCCGACCGAGAGCTTCTCGTCCCGCAGGGCCTCGACCACCAGCGGGAAGACGGTGCCGAGGAGCACGACGAAGGCGAAGCCGGCGAAGAGGAGGTTGTTGGCCAGGAAGGCGCCTTCCCGGGAGACGGGGGAGTCGATCCGCCCCGGCGTCCGCAGCCGGTCGCCCCGCCAGGCGATGAGGCCGATGCCGGTGGCGGCCGCCACCCCGAGGAAGGTGAGCAGCCAGGCCCCGATCGACGACTGGGAGAAGGCGTGGACCGAGTTCAGCACGCCGGAGCGGGTGAGGAACGTGCCGAGGATCGTCAGGCAGAAGGTGGCGATGATGAGCGACAGGTTCCAGACCCGCAGCATCCCCCGCCGCTCCTGCACCACGACCGAATGGAGGAAGGCCGTGGCGGTCAGCCAGGGGATGAACGAGGCGTTCTCCACCGGGTCCCAGGCCCAGTAGCCGCCCCAGCCCAGCACCTCGTAGCTCCACCAGGCGCCGAGCACGATGCCCACCGACAGGAAGGCCCAGGCGACCAGCGTGGCCCGGCGGGTCTCGAGCAGCCAGCCCTCCCCGACCCGGCCGGTGATCAGCGCCGCCACGGCGAAGGCGAAGGGGATCGTCATCCCCACGTAGCCGAGGTACAGCATCGGCGGGTGGATGGCCATCAGCGGATGGTTCTGGAGCAGCGGGTTGGGACCGAGCCCGTCCTTCGGGATGAGGCCGCTGGTGGGCCGGAAGGGGTTGGCCGGCCCCAGCATGAGGGCGAAGAAGAAGGCCGCCACCACCAGCCCGACGAGGGTGGCCCAGGCCACCAGCGGCTCCGACGCCCGGGCCCGCAACCGCCGCACGGTCACCGTCAGGTAGCCCGACAGCACCAGCGCCCAGAGCAGGATCGAGCCCTCCAGCGCACCCCATAGGGCGGCCACGGTGTAGAGGAGCGGCGTCGAGCGGGAGTGGTTCTTGACCACGTAGGCCAGGGAGAAGTCATGGGTGACGAGCGCCCACTCCATGGCCCCGGCGGCGATCAGCGCCCCGAGGAGGACCATGAACACGAACTGCCGGCCGGTGGCCATGATCCGCCCGTCGCGCCGGCGGATGCCGACGCCCATGGTCACCACGCCGAGGGCGGCGGCCATGAAGCCGAGGGTCAGGCCCCCGAAGCCCAGCGCCCCCTTCACTCCGCCACCGTCACTTGGAGGCGTCCACCGGCGGTGGCTTGTACTCCGCGCCGTGCTTGATCATGATCCGGTCGGAGTCGAACGAGTCGCCCTCCCACCGGCCCTCGCAGACCACCGGGATCCCGTCCTTGAACAGCTCCGGGGGGTCGCCGTGGTGGACGACCTCGACCCGGTTGGCCCCGTCGGTCACGGAGAACGTCACGCCGTCGGCCGTGCGCTGGGTGGAGCCGGTGACGACCGCACCCATCAGCCGGAACCGGTGCGTCCCCTCGCTCTGCTTGTTCTTCACCGCTTCCGACACGGTGCGGAAGTAGACGATGTTGCGGGACAGCCCACCGACGACCAGGAACAGGACGGCGGCCGCGCACAACCCGCCGGCCACGAGGTAGCGCAGGCGCTTCGGCTTCGGCCGCACCCGGAGGACGGGCGGGTCGATCACCTCCACCGGCCCGGGCCTTCCCCGTCGGGCGGCAGGAGCCGGCGGGCCCGCCGGGTGCGCGACCACAGCCGGCCGACGTAGCCGGCGATGGCCACCCCGGTCAGCGCCCAGCCGCCGATGACGTACCCGGCGTCGGTCATACGGGCAACGCCTCCGCCTCGGCCCGTCGCTCGGCGATGGCGGCGTCGAGGGCCCGCTCCTCGATCGCCTCCTCCAGCACCGCCAGCCGGTAGCGGCGCTCCAGCAGGTAGAGGTAGAGGCAGGTGAAGGCCACCACACCCGACAGCAGCGCCCAGGCCAGGTTCCCCTCGATGGTCGGGTTGAGCTCCCGGTTGAAGACGCTGCCTTTCTGGTGGAGGGTGCGCCACCACTCGACCGAGAAGTGGACCACCGGCACGTCGACGAAGGCGGCCAGGGCGGCGATGGCGCTGCGCCGGGCCCGCACCGCCGGGTCGGCCGGCACCCGCCGCAGGGCCAGGTAGCCGAGATAGAGGAAGAACAGGACGGCGGTCGAGACGACGCGGGCGTCCCACGCCCACCACACGTTCCACACCGGCCGGCCCCACAGGGAGCCGAGCACCAGGGTCAGGCCGGTGAACAGGACGCCGATCTCGGCCGAGGCGCCGGCCAGGGTGTCCCAGGCCTGGGACCGGGTGCGCTTCCAGAGGTAGAGGGCCGAGGCCAGGCTGGTGACGCCGTAGGCCAGGTAGGCGACCCAGGCGGCGGGGACGTGGAGGTACATGAGGCGCACGGCGTCGCCCTGCTGGTAGTCGGGGTCGGAGACGAACAGCCCGAGCACGACGAGCACGCCGAGGCTCAGCGCCGTCAGCGCCCCCAGCACCACCGTCCCCCGGCGGGCCCACCAGTTCTGTTGGGGGACACCCCCCCACCCCCGGGTCACCTCAGGTCTCCTCCAAGAGCGGCCCGAAGGCCAGCCAACCCATCGTCAGGTAGATCACCGCGAACACCGCCAGGAGCTCCACCCAGGGCCAGGCCTCGGACGGGGCGCCCGACAGCGCCGCCTCCCAGGCCCGGGTCGCCCCGAGCATGACGGGCGCCACGACGGGCAGCACGAGCAGGGGAAACAGGGTCTCCCGAACCCGCAAACCCGCCGCGAGCACTCCGTACACGGTACCGGCGGCAGCCAGCCCGGCGGTCGCGACGAGGCTGGTCGCCACCACCGCCACCGGGTGGTGAAAGTGCAGGTCGTAGAGCACGACGACGCCGATCCCGAGGGCGACCTCCAAGGCCAGCAGCTGGGCGGCCACGGCCAGGGCCTTGCCGCAGAACACGGCCGCCCCGTCGAGGCCCGACAGCCGCAGGGCGTCGCGCACGCCGTTCTCCCCCTCCACGGCGAAGGCCCGGGAGATGGCCAGCAGCCCGGCCAGGAGCACGGCGACCCAGAACAGGCCGGGCGCCACCCGGGGCAGCAGGCCCCGGTCGGGGTCGAGGGCGAAGGCGAACAGCAGCAGCACCACGCCGGCGAAGGGCAGCACCTGGTTGAGGGCCACCCGCGAGCGGGCCTCGATCCGCAGGTCCTTGCCCGCCACCAGCAGCGCCTGGCGCCACAGACCCGGGGGTCCGGGGGTGTCCCCCTGTGTCAGCACGAGGACATCCTCCCGCGGCCTACAGCGAGAGGATGAACTCGGCCAGATCCTTCAGCTCGTCCGGGGTGAACCCGAACTGGAACCGGACGCTGTTGTAGAAGGGCAGGACGCCGTCGAGCAGGGCCCGCCGGGCGGCCCGGGGGCCGGAGGCACCGATGTCGCCCCTGGTGGCATCGGTGCCGAGCCCGCCGCCCAGGAAGTTGCTGGGAGCCGTCGGGTCGCCGCCGCTGCCGTCGTGGAAGTAGGGGGCGGTGAACCGGGCGCCGAGCAGCGTGGGGGTCTGGAAGCCGAGGATGGTCCCGTCGGCCGCCACCTGGCCCGGGTCGAACACCGGATCGCCCGTGGCCACCACACCCCGGTGGGGTTTCCCGTCGGTGAAGAAGGGTCCGGCGTGGCAGGTGGCGCAGGCCACCATGGCCCCGGGCGGGAATTCGCCGCTGGCGTCGTTGACCGGCCGGGGCGTGCGGAACAGCGCCTCGCCCCGCCGGGCCCGGACCGGGTCGAAATCCCGCCCCGGCACGGCGGCCGGCTCGACGATCGTCTTCTGGAACTCGGCCAGGGCGTCGAGTTCCCGCTTGGTCGGCTCCCGGGCGGCGTGCATCTCCAGCGGCGAGACGATCGCCCCCCGGGACTGCTCCTGGAGGGTGGCGTTGCGCCCGTCCCACCCGTAGGGGGCGGTGCCGGCCACCCCGAACAGCGTCGGCGTCTGGCGCCGGCCCAGCTCCCGTTCCCGGACCGGGCCCACGTCGTGGGTCAGCCCGTCGGCGAAGCCCGGCCCGACGTGGCAGACGGCGCAGGACAGCACCTGGCCCCGCACCATCGGCCCTTCGCTCGGCTGCTGGCCCCAGGCGGTGGTGGAGACGAACAGCGCCTTGCCCTCGGCCACCAGCCGCCGTCGCTCGGCGTCGCTGTAGGCCGGCGACGCGTCCTTCGAGGCGTCACGCCCGGGGAGGTTGGCCCGGAACGGGCCGTGGACCTGCTTGAGGACGGGGTTGAGCGGGTCGGGCGTGGGCGCGGCCGACGGCGCCGCCGCCAGCGCGGCGGCCAGCCCGAGCACGACCGGCAGGCCGAGCAACAGCTTCCTCCCCCCCATGGGGAAAAGAGGTTACCGATCGTTCTCTGAGAAGGAACCGCGACCTCGACCTGTCAGAACTTGCCGTCCCGGAGCTGGTCGCGCAGCTCGGTGCGGCGGATCTTGCCGCTGACGGTCTTGGGCAGCTCGTCGATGAAGTACACCAGCCGGGGGTACTTGTAGGGGGCGGTGGTCTTCTTCACGTGGTCCTGCAGCTCGAGGGCCAGGGAGTCGGAGCCCTCGAACCCGGGGGCGCAGATCACGAAGGCCGTGACCAGCTGGGTGCGCTCCGGGTCGTCCTTGCCGACGACGGCCGCCTCGGCCACCGCCGGGTGCTCGATGAGGGCGCTCTCCACCTCGAAGGGGCCGATCCGGTAGGCCGACGACGTGATCACGTCGTCGGAACGGCCCTCGAACCAGAAGTAGCCGTCCTCGTCGACCCGGCCCTTGTCGCCGGTGAAATACCAGCCGCCGTGGAAGGCCGCCTCGGTGGCCTCGGGGTCGTTGTAGTAGCCGCCGAACATGCCCACCGGGCGGTCGGGGGCGACCTTGACCGCGATGTGGCCCTCCTCGCCGGCGCCGAGCGTCTCGCCGGTCTCGCTCACGATGCGCACGTCGAAGCCGGGCGTCGGCTTGACCATCGAACCCGGCCGCACCGGCATGCAGCGGTAGTTGGCCACGAGGTTGACGGTCTCGGTCTGGCCGTAGCCGTCGTAGACCGTGAGGCCCCGGGTGCCCTCCTGCCAGATGCGGATGACCTCGGGGTTGAGCGGCTCGCCGGCCGATACGCAGTGGCGCAGACCCGAGAGGTCGTGGGCTCCGATGTCGGTCAGGACGAGGCTGCGGTACAGCGTCGGCGGAGCGCAGAACTCCGTCACGCCGTGGCGGCTGATGACGTCGAGGATCTGGTCCGGGTCGGGCTTGCCCATGTTCATGAGCACCACGGCCGCGCCCTGCGTCCACTGGCCGAACAGCTTCCCCCAGGCCGCCTTGGCCCAGCCCATGTCGGACAGCGCCCAGGAGACGTCGCCCTCCCGGAGGTCCTGCCAGTAGCGGGCGGTGATGGTGTGGCCGATGCCATAGCTGGCCTGGGTGTGCATGACCATCTTGGGGTACGACACGGTGCCGCTGGTGAAGTACAGGAGCATCGGGTCGGTGGCCGCCGTGGGATCGGCCGGGGTGGGGTCGGGCGAGCCGGTCTCGACGAGGCGCTCCAGCGGCGTCCAGCCGTTGCTCGGCGACTCGCCGACCACGATCTTGTGTTGCAGCGTCGGCAGGTTCCCGGCCACCGAGTCGACCTTGGCCGCCCCCTCGGAGTCGGTGATGGCCCCGATGGCATCGGCCCGGCCGATGCGGTATTCGATGTCCTTCCCCGTCAGCAGATTGGTGCCGGGCATGGGGATGGCACCGATGCGGATGGCGCCCAGCGCCGCCACGTACCACTGCGGGACACGGGGGAGCATGATGAAGAACGGGTCGCCCTTCTTCACCCCCAGACCGAGGAGGGCGTTGCCCATCCGCCGCGTCTCCCGGGCCATCTGGCCCCAGCTGTAGCGGCCGGTCTCGGTGCCGTCGGCCCCCAGGGCCAGCAGCGCCAACCCGTCGGGGGTGGCCGCCGCCCGCTGCTCCAGCACGTCGAGGACGAAGTTGAACCGTGGCGGCACGTCGAGCCGGAAGGCGGCCCGCTCCGCCTCGTAGTCGGTCATGTTCGGAGCTACATCACGTCCCGGTCGCGTCATGAACCGGAACTTACCCCTCGCCGACTGGTCCCTCCCAGGCGGCGGGCGGATCGCCCAGGGCGTAGACGGCGAAGGCGTTGCGCCAGAAGATCCGTTCCAGGGTGTCGCGGTCGAAGCCGAGGTCGGCCACGGCGGCGGCGTTGCGGGCGATGCCCGGTACGCCGGGCCAGTCGGTGGCGAAGATGAACTTCCGCCCCAGCCGGCCGAGGTCGAAGTTGCGGTAGTACTGGGGCAGCTTCTTGGGCGGCAGCCCGCCGAGCTCGATCCACACGTTGGGCCGCATCTGGCTGATGAAGGCCGCGGCGTCGTACCACCAGCCCCGCCCGCCGTGGGCCAGCACGATCCGCAGGTCGGGGAATGCGCCGGCCACCTCGTCGATCAGGGCGGGGTCGGCGAAACGGTTGACCGCGCCGGGGAAGACGCTGGTGCCGCAGTGGAACACCACCGGCAGGCCGCGCTCCTCCATGTGGGAGTAGATCGGCCACAGGACGGCTTCGTTGGGGGCGAAGCGGGCGTGGACCGGGTGGAGTTTGAGCGCCACCGCCCCGAGGTCGAACTGGCGCTCCACCTCGTCGAGCAGGGGGTCGTGGAGGTGGGGGTTGACGTTGGCCAGGAACCGCAGCCGGAACGGATTCTCGGCGGCCAGCGGCAGCAGGTCCTCGATCGGCTGGATGCCGGTGGAGAGCGGGCTGTACTCGCAGAACATGATGGCCACGTCGACGCCCTCACCGTCGAGGTAGGCGTCGAAGGCGGACGGGATGACGGCGCCGTTCCCGTCGTAGATCCCGTCCATCGAGTGGAAGCCGGCCGCCCACTCCTGCACCGGCATCTTGAGGGTGGAGAGATGGGCCGGGTGGAGGTGGGCGTCCACCAGGGGGATCCCGTCGATCACGGGCGGCCCCGCAGCACGTACCGCTGGATCTTGCCGGTCATGGTCTTGGGCAGGTCCTCTTCGAAACGGACGACGTGGGGGTACTGGTAGCGCTGCAGCCGCTCCTTGCACCGGTTCTGGAGCTCGACCACGAGGGCGTCGCCCACCCCGGACACTCCGGGGTTCAGGATCACGTGGGCCCGGATCTTCATGAACCCCTCGACATCGACCCCCACCACACCGGCCTCGAGCACCGCCTCGTGCTCCATGAGGACGTTCTCGATCTCGATGGGCGAGACCCACAGCCCGCCGACCTTGATCATGTCGTCGGCCCGGCCCTCGTACCAGTAGAAGCCGTCCCCGTCGGCCCGGTAGCGGTCGCCGGTGGCGAAGTACTCGCCGACCAGCGTGCGCCGGCTGCGGTCCCGGTGGTGCCAGTAACCCGACAGGGCGCTGTCGCCCTTGACCAGCAGCTCGCCGACCTCGCCGGCCTCGACCGGCCGCCCGTCGTCGCCCCTGATCATCAGCTCGTAGCCGGGGACGGGACGGCCACTGGAGCCCGGCTTGCGGGCCTCGGCGGTGTTGGAGCAGTAGATGTGGAGCATCTCGGTGGAGCCGACGCCGTCGAGGATCGGCAGGCCCCACGTCTCCTCGAAGCGGCGGAAGACCTCCGGCGGCAGCGGCTCGGCGGCCGACAGGCAGATCCGCACCGACGAGAAGTCCCGGCCCTTGGCCCCCTCGGCGTGGACGAGAGCGTTGTAGAGGGTCGGCACGGAGAAGAAGGCCGTCGGCCGGTGCGTCTCCACGGTGGTGAAGATGGCATCGGGGCTCGGCCGGCCCGGCGTGAGGACGGTGGTGGAGCCGGCCCAGTAGGGGAAGAACAGGCCGTTGCCGATCCCGTAGGCGTGGTACAGCTTCGTCGTCGAGTAGGTGACGTCGGCCTCGCTCAGGCCGAGCACCGAGGCGCCGTAGGTCTCGCAGATGGCGGCCGGGTCACCCTGGCGGTGGACGACACCCTTCGGCCGGCCCGTCGAGCCGGAGCTGTAGAGCCAGAAGGCCATGTCGTCGGGGTGGGTGGCCAGCGCCGGGAGGTCGGGGGCGCCGTCGGCCCCGGCGTCGCCGTCGCCGAGGAGGTCGCCCGGCTCGTAGATCCGCACCCCGTGGAGCCCCTCCACCGCTTCGGCCGCCTTCTCGGCGAAGGCCGCGTCGGCCACCACCACCCGGGCGTAGGAGTCCTCCAGGAAGTAGCGGAAGTCCGACGGCTTGTAGAGCGGGTTGACCGGCACCGGCACGGCCCCGATCCGGATGGCGCCGAGGAACGTGGCCGGGAAGGCCGCCGTGTCGTCGAGGAGCAGCAGGATGCGCTCCTCCCGCCGGACACCGGCGTCGTGGAGCGCCGTGCCGGCCCGCATCACCCGGGCCAGCAGTGAGCCGTAGGTGACCCGCTCGTCGCCGCAGACGACCGCCACCCGGTCGGCCCGGCCCTGGGCGACCTGATGGTCGAGAAAAAGTGAGACGTTCTGCTGCCGAGCGTCACTCATATGTCGCCCATTATGGCTGGACGGAGAGAGGTCTCTCCTACGGTAATCCAGCCGTCAGTCGAACCACTCCGCCGCCGCGGCGCGGCGGCGGTCGTTGGAGGCGGAGGCCGTGAGGCGGCTGAGCCGGTCGATCACGGCGGCGTGGACGAACTCCTCGAGGGTCTCGCCGCCGGCCTCCGCCGCCTGTCGGGCGTCCTCGAGCACGTCGGGAGGCAGGACGAGAGAGAGCTTCTGGCTCGGCATCAGGTGGCCCCCGGATCAGTGACGAAATCGATGAGTTGCTCGACCGCTCGGACGAACGGAGTCTCCAAGTCTTTCCAGGTTGTGACCGCTCCCAGCAAGTTGCGCCAGAGAATGCCAGGCTCGGCCACGCCCAGCGCGGCGCACACACCCTCCTTCCAGGGTGTACCCCGGGGCACCTCGGGCCAGGCCCGGATGCCCACCACGGCGGGGCGGACGGCGGCCCACACGTCGACGTAGGGCGTCCCGGTGACGAGAACGTGGGGGTGGCGGACCTCGGCCGCCAACCGGGCCTCCTTGCTCCCGGTCACCAGGTGGTCGACCAGCACCCCGAGGCGCCGGCCCGGCCCCGGGGCGAAGCCGGCCACCACGTCGGCCAGGTGGTCGATGCCGTCGAGGCGCTCCACCACCACGCCCTCGATACGGAGGTCGTCGCCCCACACCTTCTCGACCAGCTCGGCGTCGTGGATCCCCTCGACCAGGATCCGGCTGGGCTGGGCCACCTGGGCTTTCGCCCCGATGACGGCCCGGCTGCCGGAGGCGGTCCGGGTGCTCTGCGCCACGCGGCCGCCGGCCAGCGCCGGTCCGTCCGGATCGGCCGCCGCCGGAGGGGCCGGGGCGACGAGGTGCACGGCCTGCCCGCCGACGGCGAAGGAGCCGGGGGCGTTGCGGAACCGCTTCTCGAGGCCGGTCTGGCCGACGACCACGACGTCGTCGCCGTCGAGGCGCAGGAGCCGGCCGGCGAACCCCGACGAACGGTGGGCGAGGGGCAGGCCGGGGGTGGCCTCGCAGGGCGGGAACCTGGCCGCCAGCCGCTCGGGCCCGTCGACCGGCCCGCCGAGGATGCCGGCCCGGCGGCCGGGATGTGGTCGGACTGTCACGGAGGGCGAACGATAGACGTCGCCGTGCTATGCATCGCGGATGGCCCGGGGCCGCTTGTTCGTGGGGACGTCGGGGTTCGCCTACAAGGAGTGGGTCGGGCCGTTCTACCCACCGGGCATCAAGAGCAGCGCCATGCTCGGCTTCTACGCCACGGCCTTCAACAGCGTCGAGGTCAACTACACGTTCCGGCGGAGGCCGACCGCCCCGATGATGGAGGGCTGGTCGAAGGCGACGCCGGAGGACTTCGTCTTCACGCTCAAGGCCAACCAGGGCATCACCCACTTCGCCCGGCTGAAGAACACCGGCGAGCGCATCGGCGAGTTCCTGGAGGCGGTGGCGCCGCTCGGGCCGCGGCTGGGCCCGATCTTCTTCCAGTGCCACCCGACCATGAAGTACGACCCCGACGTCCTCGACGGGTTCCTGGCCGACCTGGCCGCCATGCCGGGGTCACACCGCTACGCCATGGAGTTCCGCCACCCGTCCTTCGACAGCGACGAGGTCCGCTCCAAGCTGGGAGCGGCCGGCGTGGCTGTCGTCGTGTCCGACACCGGGGAGCAGCCGGCGAAGTTCCTCCACACCGGGAGCTTCGCCTACGTCCGACTGCGGGGGACGGGCTATGACGAGAAGGCCCTGGAGGGCTGGGGAGCGTCGTTCCGCTCCGCCCTCGAGGAGGGGGTCGACGTGTACGCCTACCTCAAGCACGAGGACAGCGCCACCGGCCCCCGGGATGCGGCGATCCTCAAGGGGATCGCCGAACTGTGAAGTCCGACTACCAGTCGCTGCCGGGCAGGTAGGCGTCGTCGGACATGAACCAGGCGGCCGGGATCTCCTTCGGAGCCGGCGACCAGCCGAGGACGGCGTCGTCACCCGAGGTCTCCTCGACCAGGCGCAGCACGTCGTCGGGCTCGGGGCACTCGATCTCCAGCGCCCAGCGCTCCAGGCCCTCGATGTCGTCCCAGGCGATCGAGAGAGTCTCGGCGAGGTGCTGAGCCTCCAGCGTGCTCTCGCCCCGCTCCCACAGCATCCGGCTCTCGACGATTCCGCTACCCCAGATCACGATCCGCATTGCCGGTTCCTCTCTCCCCCGGGGGGCCACCCCCGGTCGCACCTGTCTGTCAACATCTGGTATCGGCCGAGGTCAGGGCCACCTTTACCGGAATCTCGGAAACCATCGGTCAAGGCATTCCCACCCTGAAGCCAAAACCGAACACCCCCGGCTCCGGGACGTCCGGGTTGTGGCATATGTCCCTTTCCGCGACCATGAAGGACATGGCCGACGAGATCGATCTCCGGGACAAGCTGATCTTCGCCGCCGGCTCGCTGGCCGCCGACTTCGGCGGGGCGCTCAGCGCCGACCGGGCCGAGGAGCTCGTCTTCACCTCCGCCGACCGGCTCCTGGCGGCGGCCTCGGTGACCGACTTCGTCCCGATCCTGGCCGAGCGCGACGCCCGCCGGACGATCCGGACCGGCCGAGCGGGCCCGGTCACCGTGAGCCTCCCCGCCGTGCGCTGCGACCCGGTCACCGTCGAGGCGCCGGTCGAGGCGATCCCGGTCGAGACCGTCGCCGTTGAGAGCCCGACTCTCGAGACGACCACGGTCGCGGAGCCGCCGGTGGCGGCCTCGCCGCTCCTGGCGCTGCCGGACGGGCAACTGACCGAGTTGCGGGGCGGGGTGGAGCGGGCCCGGGAGCGGCTGGCCGAGTGGCAGACGGACCTGACGCGACGCTGAGCAACCGCTCCGAACAGGCGGGACGCGGCTGAGGAGCACTTGTCAAGCGTCAGCAGACGCTGACACTCTTGCTCGTCGGGCCGAAGGGGGACCCGCTCACCGAGGACGGGAGAAGGACGATGCGCAGGCTTGGCGCGGCCGTGGTGGTCGCCATAGTGGCCGCTGGGGGCCTCTCGACGGGAACGGCGTTCGCCGACGACATGAAGATGGGTCCCGGGGCGACCTGCTCGCCGGCGGGCACCTCGCTGATGCTGACGGCCCAGGACCACAAGTTCGACAAGGACTGCCTGGCGGTGCCGGCCGGCCAGGCCTTCACCGTCGAGTTCGACAACAAGGACTCGGACCGCCACAACGTGGCGATCCTGCCGTCGCACATGGCGACCACCACGTTCTTCCAGGGCGACATCGTCATGGGCCCGAAGAGCATCCGGTACTCCGTTCCGGCCCTGAAGCCGGGGACGTGGCACTTCCACTGCGAGATCCACCCGAACCTGATGAACGGGACGTTCATCGTGGGCGACGCCAAATCCGCCCCGGCCCCGGCCCAGCCGCCCATGTCGATGGACAAGCCGGTGACCGCGCCGGCGGCCAGCACCGCCCCGACTCCGGCCCCCGCCGCCCCGATGCCGAAGGCGGCGGCCTCCGCCACCCCGGCCCCGGCCCCGGTGCCGAAGGCGGCCATGCCCGACCTGCCGTCACCCCGCGCCTCGGCCGGCGCCGCCGCTGGGGCGGCTGCCACCCCGAAGCCTGCCGGGTCCCCGCTGCCGAGGACGGGCCCGCAGTCGTCCCGCCTGCTCCTGCTGACGGCGGGTCTCGCCCTCGCCGCCGGCGGCCTCTCCGTCCTCGCCGGCGCCCGCCGGGCGGCGACCGAAGGCTGACGTCAGGCTGACAGAAGGAATGTAAGCGAGGCCTTCCTCACCGTTGCCCGGGTGCGAGGCGACTCCTATATTTAGGCCTGCCTAAGATAGAGGGGAAACCTTCGACGGGTAAGGGGGAACGGTGAGCCGAAGCTCCGTGTGGCGAGCAGTAGCCGTGGGACTGGCCCTGGCCATCACCGGCGCCGCCTGCGGTGGCGGCGGCAGCAGCAAGAGCAAGGGCGAGGCCTCGTCGCAGGCACCCGAGGACCAGCGGGCGCCCGCCGCCCAGGTGACGGCCGGCCTCGGGGCGATCGGCGGCGTCGTCGGCCAGGTCGGCCTGGCCGCCAGCGCCGACGCCAAGTCGGCCAAGCAGCTCAACGAGGGCATCGAGCCCGAGTGGCAGAAGATCGAGGGCACCATCCGGGCCAACGACAAGGACCTCTACATCCGCTTCGAGGACGACTTCGCCGCCCTGGGCAAGGCCGCCGCCGCCGGCGACGGCACCAAGGCCCAGTCGACCGCCGCCGACATCGCCGACGCCATCAAGACCTATCTGGCCAAGTACCCGAGCTGACATGACCGCCCCGAACACGATCGCCTCAGGGCCCGCCCGCCGCCCCGTCCTGCCGTTCCGCTGCCTGATGGCGGCCGCCCTGCTGGTCGCCGCCCTGTGGTGGCTCCTGGCGCCGCCGGCCCGGGCCGCAGGAGCGAGCGTGTCCCGCTCGGCCGCCGTCCACCAGCTCGACCAGGTGCGGCAGTCGATCGACCACACGCTGTCCGAGGTCAAGGAGGGCAAGGAGCAGGAGGCGTTCGCCGAGGCCAAGTCCGGCTACCTCGACCACTTCGAGCTGGTGGAGATCCCCCTGCGGGTCGTGGCCCCCCAGCTCACGGCCGACGCCGAGACGAAGTTCGCCGAGATCCGGGGCCTCATCACCGGTGGAGCGTCGACCGGCGAGATCCGGTCCGCCATCATCGAACTGCGGGGCCTCATCGACGACTCCGAACGGCACCTGACCTCGACCGGCTTCGGGGCACCGTCGGTGGTGACCGGCCAGTCCTTCCTCATCATCTTCCGGGAGGGGCTGGAGGCCGTCCTGCTGCTCTCGGCCCTGCTCGGCTACCTCGAAGCGGCCAAGGCGACGCAGTACCGCAAGCCGGTCATCGCCGGCATGGCCGCGGCGGCGGCGGCCAGCGTCGCCATGTTCTTCGTCCTGCGGATCGTGCTCGACTCGCTGCCCTTCAGCCAGGAGGTCCTCGAGGCCGCCACCGCCATCGTGGCCACCGTCGTCCTGTTCTACGTCTCGTTCTGGCTCATCGCCCGGCTGGAGCAGCGCCGTTGGCTGGAGTTCCTCCGCAGCCGGGTGTGGAGCGCGGTGTCGGTCGGCTCCACCGCCGCCCTCGTCCTCGTCGGGTTCACCGCCGTGTTCCGGGAGGGCTTCGAGACCTCGCTCATGTACCAGGCGCTCGTCTCCTTCGGGACCGGCCTGATCGGCTGGATCCTCCTCGGCCTCGGCCTCGGCCTCGTCGCCCTCACCGTCGTGGCCTACGGGATCTTCAAGCTGGGCCGGAAGCTGCCCATCAAGACGTTCCTGTCCGGCGCCGTGGTCCTGCTCATGGCCACGTCGGTCTCCTTCCTTGGTAACGCAATCCGGAGTTTGCAGGCGGCCGACGTCATGAGACTCACGCCGCTGCACGGCTGGCCCCGGGCGCCGATCTTCCTGTCCCAGTCGCTCGGCTACTGGCCGAGCGTGCAGACCGTCGGCGCACAGGCGGTGCTGGCCCTCGTCTACATCGCCGGCGCCGTCTACATGTTCGGCATCCGGGGCCGCAGCCAGAGGCCCCCGGCCCGTCCCCAGCCGGGGCCGACGCCGGCACCCGCCCCGCCCGTGACGCCCGCCCCGGAACCGGCCTCGCGCTACTGATGGGGGTCCGGGTGGGGGTGGACGTCGGGGGGACGTTCACCAAGGCGG
>DASYFF010000279.1:0-5999 GCA_036498605.1 Acidimicrobiia bacterium
GGTGCGTCAACGGGTCCTTGATCGCCTCGATGATCGTCTTGTCGAGCTCGGTCTCCCGCCCGTCCATCTCGATGCGGACCTGCTTGCCGCAGGTGACGGCCAGGTCCCGCACGACCCGGGGGAACTTGCTCCACACGTTGCCGATGGGCTGCATGCGGGTCTTCATCACCCCGGCCTGGAGCTCGGTGGTGATGAGGTTGAGCCGCTGCGAGGTCGACACCAGGCCGGCGTCGACCAGGCCGCCGCCCGCCTGGTCGGTGGTGAACTGCAGGATCTGGTTGCGGGCCAGGACCAGCTCGCCGACCAGGTTCATCAGCTTGTCGAGCTGGGCGACGTCGACCCGGATGTTGTTGTCGGCCATCGACGGCCGGGCCTCGGCCTGGAGGGTCAGCGTGTCGACGACGTCGCCCGGCTCCAGCTCGCCCGCCTCGACGAGGATCTCGCCGATGTGGCGGGGGTCGCCCTGGCGCTGGGCGGCGACGGCCCGCTCCACCGCCTGCGGGCTCGTCTTGCCCGCCTCCACCGCCACCTGTCCGAAGGGCTTCGGGTTGTCGTGACGGTTCAGCGCCGCGAGGCGTTCGACCAGCGGCGTCCAGTCGGTGTCGCCCTCGGTCCCGTCGGCCTCGACGGCGGCCAGGATCCGCCGCACGCCGTCGACGAGGGCCAGCAGGCCGGAGGTGATGTCGGCGTCGAGGGCCAGCTCGCGGTCCCGCAGCCGGGACAGCAGGTTCTCACCCACGTGGGTGATCGACTCGAGCTTCCCGTAGCCGAGGAACCCCGACGTGCCCTTGATCGTGTGGATGGTGCGGAAGATCCCGGCCAGCTTGTCGGCCGAGGGGTTCTGCTCCAGGTCCACCAGCTCCCGGTCGAGCCGGTCGAGGTTCTCGTAGCTCTCGACCAGGAACTCGGCGACGACTTCGTCCATTTCGTCCATCGGGTCGACCCTCCTCGGCACGGATCCGCCCGTCCTCATCGGTCCCGGGCGCAGCGACGTAAGGAGAAGTCGGGAAGTCGGGGGAACTCCTTCACCCCGGTGCGGCGGCGCCGATCGGGGGGGTCGTGAAGATCCTCATCGTCGATGACAGCAAGGCCATGCGGATGATCGTCGGCCGGGTGCTGCGCCAGGCCGGCTACGGCAACGCCGAGTTCGTGGAGGCGTCCAACGGGGCCGAGGGCCTCGCCGCCGCCCGGGCCGGCGGCGTCGACCTGATCCTCTCCGACTGGAACATGCCGGAGATGAACGGGATCGAGTTCCTCCAGGCGCTGCGGGCCGGGGGCAGCACGGTGCGCTTCGGGTTCGTCACGTCGGAGTCGACCGTCGACATGAAGGAGCAGGCCGTGCTGTCCGGCGCCACCTTCTTCATCACCAAGCCCTTCACCGCCGACGCCTTCGGCGAGGTGCTGGCCGCCGTCGTCGGCTGACCTCGGAGGGACCGACCGTGCCGGCCTCCTTCCCCGTCCCCATCCAGGAGGACATCCGTGACCTGCTCATGGATCTCCTCGGGCGCGGCACGGCGGTCGACAAGGTCCCGCCGCTGGTGCTGGAGGACGACCATTCGGCCGTGATCGCCGAGTACCGCACCGACGACGGCTCGGTGGGGGCCATCTGCCTGGTCGACGCCGAGTTCGCCATCCGCACCGCCGGGGCGCTGACCCTGGTCCCCCCGGCCGCGGTGGCCGACAACCTCCGCAAGGGCGACCTCTCGGAGTCGCTGGAGAACTTCCGGGAGATCGTCAACATCCTGGCCCAGCTGCTCAACAGCCCGAAGACGTCGCACCTGCGCCTGGCCGGCGTCCACGTCGTCCCCGGCGACCTGCCCGACGGCGTGTCGGCCCTCGTGGCCAATCCGGAGTTCCGGCGGGACTTCGCCGTCCAGATCGAGGGCTACGGCCCGGGGCGCATCTCCCTGCTGGTCAATTAGACCGTCAGCTGGTTGACCGTGCCGTCGGTGGTGAGCTCCACGGCCCGGCCGACCCACTCCTCGGTGGTCATCGAGGCCAGAACGCCGGCGTCGGTGGCATTGGCCAGCGCCCGGTGCCCGTCGGGCGTGAGAGTGGCCAGCAGGCCCAGCGCCGGCGTCCCCTCCCGGTTGAACTGGACGGCCGTCGCCTCGACGGTGGCCGGCCCGGCGTAGGCCCCGGCCGGCGTCCGTCCCGGGGTGGCGTTGATGCGGGCCAGCGTCTGCGCCGGATCGACCCGGACGAAGCCCCGCTCCGGCGGGCGGGTGGAGTACACACCGGCCGAGTGCTTGGTCAGGAAGTACCCGACGCCGGTCAGCATCGCCCGCGACCCGGGGTCGGCCCGGCAGGCGTCGAGCATGGCCGCCACCGAGTGCGTCACGTAGTTGTTGCCCGGCCCGCCGAAGAACGACAGGCCGCCGGTCAGCGTGAGCGGCCGGTCGTCGCCGCCGGCCGGGCCGGCCAGCCCCAGCTCCTGCATGGCCATCTGCACCGCCGATGGGAAGCAGGAATAGAGGTCGAAGCGGGCGATGTCGTCCACGCCGACGCCCGCTGCGGCCAGGGCGTCGCCGGTCACCGCCCGCAGGCCGGGCGACTCGGCCAGCGACGCCCGCTCGGTGAGGAACTGCCGGTCGGCGCCGTCGGCGCCGCCATGGAGGTAGACGAGCCGGTCGTCGGCCACGCCCGCCGCCCGGGCCGCCTCGGGAGAGCACAGCAGCACCGCCGCCGCCTGGTCGGTGTAGATGTTGGCGCACATCAGCTTGGTGTAGGGGTAGACGGCCATGCGGTTGTCCGGCCCCGGCGTGCGGATCTCCTCGGCCGACCAGACCTTCGACGACCAGGCGGCCGGCCGGGTGCCGGCCACGGCGGCGAAGCCGGCCCACAGCTCCGACACGACCCGGCGGTGCTCCTCGAGCCCCCGGCCCGCCCGGGCCCGCAACGCCGATTCGAACAGTGGGTACACGTTGACCGGCATGGCGATCTGATGGGCGGCCTCGTCGGCCGTCCAGCCCGGCCGGTCGTCGCCGAACTGGGGGGCCGGCTCCCCGGCCGGCAGCGGCTGGTCGAGCTCGGCCACCGCCTCGGCCGGCGCCTTCTTCCGGCTGTAGACCGTCTCCACCCCTGCCACCAGCGCCACGTCCAGCCGGCCGGCGGCGATCTCGGCCCCGAGGTGGTTGAGGAGGTACTGGGGGAGGTTGCCGCCGATCCGGCTCTGGAGCGTGCGCACGCCCTTGAGCCCGAGGCGCTCGGCCAGCAGCCCGCCGGGGTCGGGGTGGCGGAGCGAGATGCTCATGACCGAGGCCACGACCTCGACCCGCTCCAGCAGCCGCCCGCCGGCGTCGGCCCCGGCCCGCCGGGCCGCCTCGGCCATCAGGTCGACCGCTCCGAGCAGGGCGGTCCCGTCGCCGGGGTGCTGGCTGATCTCCCCGCCGCCGGCGACGGCGGGACTGCGCGAGGCGCTGGTCATGCCGGGAGCGTACCGAGCGGCCTCAGCCCTTCTCCCAGCGGGCCCGGTTGGCCTTGGCCTCGTTCATCCGGGACAGCGCCGCCTCGATCCGGGGCCGGTCCCACTCCCGCGTCGGGGCCTTCGTGACCAGGTCGGCCAGGAAGCGCACCGTCAGCCAGTGGTGGAGGACGCCGGCCGCCCGCCGGTCCCGGGTGGTCCGCTCCACCTCCTCCAGCACGACGGCCCGGTCGGCGGCCTCCTCCAGCCGGGGCCAGAGCATCAGCAGGTCCTGGTGGGCCGGCGCCCGGGTCAGGAACTCCCAGTCGATGACCGTGACGGTGCCCCGGGCCCGGTCGAAGAGGATGTTGTGGAGGACGTAGTCGCCATGCGCCAGCGTGTCGCGCCGCAGGCCGGCCGCCACCGCCCGGACGGCCCGGAACTCCCCGGGGGGGAGGGGGCTGCGCACGATCCGTGACAGGCGCACCAGCCCCCGCCAGCGCCCCCCGCCGTGGGCGGCCAGGGGGGCCCGGAAGCTGGGCGGGGGCTCGGGGGCGGCGGCGATGGCCCGGGCGGCGGCCACGGCGGCCTCGACGTAGGGCCGGCCGCTGGTCACCCCGTCGTTGACGGCCCGGGTCGTGATCAGCCACGACGATCTGGCATCGACCACGGTCGGTACCGGGATGCCGTTGCGGGCGGCCCAGGCGAGGCGCTCGGCCTCCTCCCGGATCCGGGCCCGGGTGCGCTCGTCATGGGCGATGTGGACGGCGCAGTCGGCCGTCAGACCGACCCACGGTTGGCCCGGCCGCGTGGTGACCAGCTGTGGCCGTTCACCGACCACGGCGGCAACTTCAGCGATCGCTTCCTCTATATCCACGTATTCAACATTGAAAGCAGAGGCCAAACAGGCCATCATGGGGCACTCTGGCACATAAAGGCGGGCCACGGAACGTGACGACAGATCTGCTCCGAGCGCGGTGCCGGGAGGGATTTGCCTGCCGTTCACCCCTCGTCCACGTCACAGCAATGCCCGTCGATCCACCTCGTCTTCCGAATTGCGTCATGAATCTCCACCCTGAGCGTTCAATACTCGCTGGGTATTCACGATGGCCAAGCTGGGGATCGACCACGCTGCGTAAACCATACGCGGCCGGTCTGCACGTCCGGTGGGCCGTCATGTCTGGGGAATGACGACCAACTACGGAGGTGACTGGGTGGCATCCGCCACGCAACACTCCCGGCGGCTCGCGCCGGCGGTGGAAGCACCGTCGATCGACACACCGCCGGCCCCGACCCGGGGCAACGCCGGGCGGGGATCACAGTCGCTGCGGCGCATCCTGGTCGTGCTCGACGCCACGGCGGTGTTCGCCGCCTGGGCCATCGCCCTCACCTTTCCCGACGGGCTCGACCGGCCCGGCTGGTCGCACTTCCCGAACCTGGTCGTAGCCATCGCCCTGGCCACCGTGGCCTCGCTGGCCATGATCGCCTCCCAGCGCCTCTACCTCGCCCGGGTCTGCTCCGTCCGGGCCGTGGAGACGGTCCGGCTCGGCCGCACCGCCGTCCTCTCCGCCCTCCTCCTCCAGGCCGGTGAGCGCCGCCTCGGGATCCACGTCTCCCTCAACGAGTCCATCGGCGGCGCCGCCCTCTGCTTCGCATTCCTGACCGCCTCCCGTGACGGGTACCGGGCCTGGCTGAAGGCCCACCGCCGGGCCGGCCGCCACAGCCGCCCGATCGTCATCATCGGCGCCAACGAGGAGGGCTTCGACCTCTACCGCCTCGTCGGCAACCACCCCGAGCTCGGCTTCCGGGTCTGCGGCGTCGTGGGCAGCCCGTCCGAGGTGGCCGACCGGGGCTACGACGTCCCCTGGCTGGGCGACATCCACCACGTGGTCGACGCCGTCCGCCTCGCCGGCGCCAACGGCGTCCTCGTGGCCGCCAGCGCCCTGCCCTCGGCCCAGCTGAACCGGGTGGTGCGGGACCTCCTCGTGGCCGGCGTCCACGTCCACCTCTCCAGCGGCATCCGGGGCATCGACGTCCGCCGCATGCGGGCCCAGCCGATGGCCCACGAGCCCCTCTTCTACCTCGAGCCCGTCTCGCTGGCCCGGTGGCAGATGGTCACCAAGCGGGCCCTCGACCTCTTCCTCGCCGGTCTCGGGCTGGTGCTGGCCGCCCCGGTGCTCGGCGCCTGCGCCCTGGCCATCAAGCTCTCCGACAAGGGCCCGGTCTTCTTCAGGCAGCAGCGGGTCGGGCAGGACGGGAAGCCGTTCACGATCCTCAAGCTGCGGACGATGGTGGTCGACGCCGAGGCCCGCCTGGCCGACCTGATGGAGAAGAACCAGCGGGAGGGCGTCCTCTTCAAGCTGTCCGACGACCCCCGGGTGACGAAGATCGGCCGGATCCTGCGGGCCACCAGCCTCGACGAGCTGCCCCAGCTCATCAACGTGGCCCGGGGCGACATGAGCCTCGTCGGCCCCCGGCCGGCCCTGCCCATCGAGGTCGCCCAGTTCGACGAGGAGCTCCTGGCCCGCCAGCGGGTCCGCCCCGGGATCACCGGCCTGTGGCAGGTGGAGGCCCGCGACAGCGCCTCGTTCCAGGC
>DASYFF010000280.1:0-3220 GCA_036498605.1 Acidimicrobiia bacterium
CGGAGCCTGTCCTGGCTGCTGGCCGTGAGCCTCCCGGTGCTGGTGGCGGGCCTCGTTGTCATCGTGTCGCGGATGGTGCCGCAGTTCCGGTTCATGCAGGAGCGGATCGACGGGGTGAACCGGGTGCTCCGGGAGCAGATCACCGGGATCCGGGTCGTGCGGGCCTTCGTGCGGGAACCGGAGGAGACGGACCGGTTCGGCACGGTCAACGACGGGCTCACGGCGACGTCGCTGCGGGCCGGCCGGATCATGGCCCTGATGTTCCCGTTCGTCATGCTGGTCATCAACGGGTCGAGCGTGGCCGTGGTGTGGTTCGGCGGCGACCGCATCGCCGCCGGTGACGTCACCATCGGGTCGCTCATCGCCTTCCTCAGCTACTTCACGCTGATCCTGACGTCGGTGATGATGGCGACGTTCGTGGCCGTCCTGGCGCCCCGGGCGGCGGTCAGCGCCGAGCGCATCGGGGCGGTGCTCGACACGGAGGCGTCGGTGCGGGCGCCGACCGTCCCGAAAACGGTGCCGTCGCTCGCTCCGCTCGAGCTGCACGACGTCGGTTTCCACTACCCCGGGGCGGACGCGCCGGTGCTCAGCGGCGTGTCGTTCACCGCCGCCGCCGGCCGGACCACGGCGGTGATCGGCAGCACCGGTTCGGGGAAGACGACGCTGGTCAACCTCGTCGCCCGGCTCTTCGACGTCACCTCGGGCGCGGTGCTGATGGGGGGTGTCGACATCCGGGAGCTGGATCCCGACCTGCTCTGGCACCGGATCGGGCTGATCCCCCAGCGGGCCTACCTGTTCTCGGGGACCGTCCGCACCAATCTGGAGTACGGCCTGCCGGGGGCGGGCGACAACGAGTTGTGGGAGGCGCTGCGGGTGGCCCAGGCCGCCGACTTCGTGTCGGCCATGCCCGGCGGGCTCGACGCCCCCATCGAACAGGGCGGCACCAACGTCAGCGGCGGGCAGCGCCAACGGCTGGCCATCGCCCGGGCCCTCGTCCGCCGGCCCGACATCTACCTCTTCGACGACTCGTTCTCCGCCCTCGACGTCGCCACCGACGCCCGCCTGCGGGCGGCGTTGCGCCCTTACACCAGCGAGGCGGCGGTGGTGGTGGTCGCCCAGCGGGTGTCGACCATCCGTGACGCCGACCAGATCCTCGTCCTCGACCACGGCGCGCCGGTCGGGCTCGGCCGGCACGACGAGCTGCTGGTCTCCTGCCCCTGCTACGCGGAGATCGTCGAGTCCCAGCGCCAGGAGCGGGCGGCGTGAGCCGGGAGCCGGCCCGGACCGTCGATCCGCCGATCCCCTGCCCGGCGCCCGGCCCGGCCCCGGACGCCGCCCCCGCCTCCGCCCCGGCGCCGGTCCCGGCCGTCCCGCCCGCCGCCCAGCTGCGGGCCAACGCCGGCATGCGGCGCATGGGCCCCATGGGCTCGGCCGGGATGCCCGTCGAGCGCTCCCGGGACTTCGGCGGCGCCCTGCGGCGGGTGCTCGGCCTGCTCCGGCCGGAACGGGCCGGCTTCGCCGCCGTGGTGGGGCTGACGGTGGTGAGCGTCACGCTGTCGGTCCTCGGCCCGAAGCTGCTCGGCCACGGCACCGACATCATCGTCTCCGGCCTCACCCGGGGCGGTCCGGCCGCCATCGACTTCGCCGCCCTGCACCGCACGCTGTTCCTCGTCGTCGGCCTCTACGCCGGGGGGTCGGTGCTGTCCTACGGCCAGGGGTTCCTCCTGGCCGGGATCGTCCAGCGCCGCATGAACGCGCTGCGGGCCGAAGTCGAGGCCAAACTCCACCGGCTTCCCCTCGCCTACGTCGATCGCCAGCCCCGGGGCGATCTCCTCAGCCGCGTCACCAACGACATCGACAACCTGGCCCAGAGCCTCCAGCAGACTCTCAGCCAGATGCTCACCTCGGTGCTCACCCTCGTCGGCACCGTGGTGCTGATGTTCATCGTCTCCTGGCTCCTGGCCCTCATCGCCCTGGTGACCATTCCGTTGTCGATCTCGGTCATCGCCCGGATCGCCCGGCGGGCCCAGACGCGCTTCAAGGCCCAGTGGGAACAGACCGGCCGGCTCAACGCCCTGGTCGAGGAGACCTTCACCGGCCACACCGTCGTCAAGGCCTTCGGTCGCCAGGCCGAGGTCAACGCCCGCTTCGAGGCCACCAACGACCGCCTCCACGACGCCAGCTTCAGCGCCCAGTTCATCTCCGGATCCACCCAGCCGGCGATGATGGCCATCGGCAACCTCAACTTCGTCCTCGTGGCGGTCGTCGGGGGGATGCGGGTGGCGTCGGGGGCGCTGACCCTCGGCGGCGTCCAGGCCTTCATTCAGTACTCCCGGCAGTTCACCCAGCCGCTCACCCAGGTGGCGGCCATGGTCAACGTCTTCCAGTCGGGCGTGGCCTCGGCCGAGCGCATCTTCGAGTTCCTCGACGCCCCCGAGGAGCCGTCCGACGCCGATGCCGCGGCACCGATGACGGCGCGGCAGGGCCGGGTCGAGTTCGACCGCGTGTCCTTCTCCTACGAACCCGACCGTCCCCTGATCACCGATCTGTCCTTCGTGGCCGAGCCGGGCCAGACGGTGGCCATCGTCGGCCCCACCGGCGCCGGCAAGACCACCCTCGTCAACCTCATCATGCGCTTCTACGACGTGGACGGGGGACGCATCCTCCTCGACGGCGTCGATATCGCCGCCCTGCCCCGGAATGAGCTGCGGTCGAGGATCGGGATGGTCCTCCAGGATACCTGGCTCTTCGAGGGGACGATCCGCGACAACCTCGCCTACGGCAATCCGTCGGCCCCCGACGACGACATCCTGGTGGCCGCCCGGGCCACCTACGTGGACCGGTTCGTGCGGGCCCTCCCGTCCGGCTACGACACCCGCCTCTCCGACGAGGAGGGGGCGGTGTCGGCCGGCGAGAAGCAACTGCTGACCATCGCCCGGGCCTTCCTGGCTGACCCGATGATCCTCATCCTCGACGAGGCCACCAGCTCGGTCGACACCCGCACCGAAGTCCTCATCCAGGAGGCCATGACGGCGTTGCGGGCCAGGCGCACCAGCTTCGTCATCGCCCACCGGCTCTCCACGATCCGCGACGCCGACGTCATCCTGGTCATGGAGCAGGGACACATCGTCGAACAGGGCAGCCACGCCGAACTGCTCGCCGCCGGCGGCGCCTACGCCCGGCTCTACCAGGCCCAGTTCGCCGCCCCCATCGCCGACCT
>DASYFF010000281.1:0-6720 GCA_036498605.1 Acidimicrobiia bacterium
CGATGCGCCGAGCCAGCTCCGTGAGTTGTTCACGGTTCGGTTCCACAACGAAGAACCGACAGTCCACGTCGGCACGCTCGGCATCGGGTGCCTCGACGATGGAGACCAACGAGCCGCCGGGTCGAAGCATCGGCCAGGAGCGATGGAGGACATCCCCGCCGACCAGGTCGAACACGACGTCCACCCCCTTCACTTCGCCCACCGCGTCGCGGGCAAGGTCGAGATACTGTTCCGCCCCCAGCTTCAGCACCAGGTCGCGGGCGTTGGGCCGGCCGGTGCCGATCACCAGGGCTCCCGCACTCACGGCCAACTGGACGGCCATCGTCCCCACGCCCCCGCCTGCACCGTGGATCACCACCGTCTGGCCGGCTTCGAGGTGGGCATGAACAAAGAGCGCCTGCCACGCCGTCGCCGCTCCGGGGCGGACTCGCCTCTCTAGGACCGGCCGGGCTGCAGATACTCGTCGAGGAGGGGCAGGGCGAAGGCCACCTGGCCGTAGGCAGGGCTGAAGATGACACCATCGGCGATGAGGCGGTCCCGGAGGGCGCCGACCCCGGGGGTGGTGGAGCCCAGGGCTTCGGCGACGGCCCGGGAGGCGTGCGGGCCGGGACCGAGGGCGGCCAGGGCCCGCAGGTAGCGGCGTTCCGATTCGGGGACCCGGGCGATCCGGGCGGCGAAGAACCCGTCGTCGAGAACCCGGCTCACGGTGGGCGCGGCGCGGGTCACGTCGCGTTTGGAGATCGGGTCGTCCCGGGCGACATTCCAGGTGTGATAACCCCACGACTGCAGGAAATAGGGGTAGCCGGCCGAGCGGGTCACGATCATGTCCAGCGCGGGGGCGGAAAAGGTCACCCCGAGTTCGGCCGCGGGTTGTCGCAACGCGTCGCGGGAAGGCTGGTCATCCAGGGGGCCAAGTTCCGCCACGGTGAACATCCGCTCGGCGTATGTCTTGGCTTTCGCCGCTCGGCCGAGCAGGTTCGGCAGTCCCGCCATCGCCGCCCACAGCGGCAGCTGGCGTTGTCCGCCGGCGTGCAGAGCCCCGAGCAGGGCGGCGAGCTGCTCCAACGGCAACACCTGCGCTTCGTCAACGACCAGCGCCACACCGCCGCTGTCGGCCATCGCCGAAGCCAGTTCGACGAGCAGTTCGGCCAGGTCGTCGGCCACTGCGCCGGCCCCGACCGGACGTTCCACCTCGACCTTGACATCGGCGACCCCCATCGAGACCGACACCGACTTGAGCACCTGCAACGCCCGGCGCACCTTCGGGGTCGGCTGGGCATCATCGAGAATCCGGCGGGTCTGGCGCAGCAGGCTCGCCACCGCGTCACCCCGGGGATCGCCCTCGACCCGCAGGACGGCGTACCCAGCACGCTCAGCCATAGCCCCAATGGAACCGAGCAGCACTGTCTTTCCCACGCCCCTGAGTCCCTGAAGGAGCAGATGCTGCGACGAACGGGCCACCTGGGCGCGGGCCAACGCCACCTGGGCGGCCTCCAACTCGCCATCGCGGCCCACCAACGACGGCGGTGGCGTCCCCGCCCCCGGCGCATACGGGTTCGCCACCGCGTCGTAGCTCACTTCACCTGACATGCCTCAACTTTAACAGGATCCTGTGCAAGTGAAGGCAGGTTTGGAGAACCGCGACCGTTCGGGCCGTCGAAACCCGACGTCCACCCGAACGTTCGCCGGTCGGCCGACCCCGGGGGCGCCGATGGCCGCTTTGGACCCTCCCGACGCTAGAGGTGCGGCGACACCTGGAGGATGTATAGTAGGCGTATGCCCAGGATGCAGGTGTATCTGCCGGAGGACCTCTACCGGGCAGTCAAGGAACAGGGACTGGGCGCCTCGGAGCTGTTGCAGGAGGCGGTGCGGGCGGAGCTCCGCCGGAGGGCGCTGCTCGAGGAGACCGAGCGGTATGTGGCCGAGCTGGCGGCGGAGGTCGGCGAGCCGTCGGCCGAGGCTGTCGAGCGGGCCGAGAGGCTTTCCCGGCAGATCCGGCGCGAGGCGGAGCCGCGGGCGTCGTCGCGACGAGCGGGGTGACCCGGCTCGTTCTCGACTCGGCGGCGGTGACCCGGCTCGCCGAGCGCAGCCCCGACACTGTCGCCTTGATCAGGGTGTTGCAACGGGACGGCCTGTGGCCGCCGACCGTTCCTTCGATCGTCCTGGTCGAGTCGTTGACCGGACAGCCAAGGACTGACGTCCTTGTCAACCGGCTCCTCAAGATCTGCGACCTGAGCGATACCCTCCCGGAGCCTCTGGTCCGGCGGGCGGCGTCCCTTCGGGCCCAGGCTGGGCGGGGGTCCGCTGTCGATGCCGTTGTCGTCGCGACGGCAGAGCCGGGGGGCGCCGTCCTGAGCGCTGACCTTCGGGACCTTCGGGCCCTCGCAGCCCATGCCGATGATGTGACGATCCACCGCGTCTGACCCGCAGGCTCCCAGGCACCCGGACTTGCCAGGCGACGCGAACGCGAGCTGCCCCCGTCCCCGGATCGGTGGGGACGGGGGCAGCTGGTCCGGCTGGCCCGAAGGGAACGGACGGGCTAGCCGACGGGGAGGAGGGGCAGGAGCTTCGAGACGATCGGGAGGGAACCGGTCGGGAGGCCCTGGAGGACCGTGCCGAGAACCGGGAGCGAGCCCGTCGGGAGGGTGGTCAGGATCTTGCTCAGGTCGGGGAGGGCGGCGGAGGCGGACGCCGAGCCACTGACGCTGCCGCCGAGGGAGGAGAACATCCCGCCGAGGAGGGGCAGGTTGCTGGTGGGGACGGCGCCGAGGACCTGGGTCAGCATCGGGAGGGCGGTGGCGGGGGTGTTGCCGAGGACGCCGCCGATGATCGGGAGCTGGCCGGCGGGGACCACGGAGGTGAGGCTGCCGACCAGGGACAGGGCCGACGACGGCAGGGAGCCGACGAGCTGGCCAACGATGGGCAGGCCGGCCGAGGACAGGCCGCTGGTGCTCAGGTTGAAGCTGCCGCTGGCCGAACCGGAGCCACCGAGGAGGCCACCGCCGAGCAGGCCGCTCAGCAGGCCGGTGCCGGTGGAGACGACGCCGCCGAGGAGGCCGCCGCCGGACAGGAGGCCGCCGCCGGACAGGAGGCCGCCGGTCGGGCCGAGCAGGCCGGTCAGGATCGAGAGGTCGCCGGGCGACAGGGTGCCCAGCACGTTGCCGACGCTGCCGATCTGAGCGGGCGTCAGCCCCTGGAGGAGGTTGGTGAGGGCGGGGACGCCGCCGGCAGGCAGGCCGGAGAGCAGCTGGCCGATGTTGGTCAGGTCGCCGATGGGCAGGCCGCCGCCGAGGAGCTGGCCGACGCCCGGGAGCGACCCGACGGGCAGGCCCTTCAGCACGCCGGCGACGTTGCCGACGCTGCCGACCGGCAGGTTGGCCAGCAGGCTGCCCACCAGCGGCAGGTTGGCGGGCGGCACGGCGGCCAGCAGCTGGCCGACGAGGTTGAGGTCACCGCCGCTCAGCGAGGAGAGCAGCTTCGACACGTCGGGCACCGACGCCGCCGGCACCTTCTTCAGCAGGTCGCCGAGGACGGGCACAGCCAACGCCGAAGCGCTGAAGCTGCCGCTCCCGGAGATGGACCCGGCGGCGGGGACCGTGGCGCCGGCCGTCACGGCGCCGGTCGTGGGAGTAGGCGACGACGGCACCGAACCCGCCGCCGGAGCCGGAGCGGGTACGGACGCCGTCACCGAACCGGTCACCGACGGCACGCCGCCGCCCGTCACCGACACGCCGCCGGAGCCCACCGGCGTGGTGACGCTGACGCTGGCCGACGGCGCCGTTACGCCGCCGCCACCGCCCGCGGTACCCGTCCGGCTCCGGACGTGCACGCCGCCGCTCCCCGGCGTCGGCGACGTGTGGGCGTCGGTGGCCAGCGACAGCGTGACCGACGGCGAGGCGGTCGGGACGGCGGCGCCGCCCATCATGGCCGTGGCACCGGCGACCCCGGTGGAGAGTGTGACGACGATGGCGGTGGCGAGTGCCTTGTGGTAGCGAAGCATGTGGCCCGATCCCTTCTGCCGCGAGGTCAGCCGTTGCGGTGACCATGCCCTCGGCAGTGGAGTCGGCTAGTCCCCGACCGGGGTTGATAGTCCCACCGAGCCATTGCCTGGTTACGGCGAACTAATCCCCACCCTCCGAAGTGAGCAGTCCGAGCCGGATCAGGGTGGCCCGAAAGGGGGCCAGCAACTCGAGCTGGGCCAGGCGGTGCCCCGCGATCCAGCCCGTCTCGGCCGTCTCCCAGTTCACGACGGCGGGGGTGAAGGGCTGCGGGACGTCGACGACCACGGTCCAGTAGGACCAGCCGCCGTGGTCGTCTTCGTGGGTGGCCACGACCACGAAGTCGGCGAGGTCGACGCCGACCTCTTCGGCGAACTCCCGCAGGGCGCCGGCCAGTGGCGCTTCGCCCTCGTTGAGGGCGCCGCCGGGGACGGCCCAGGTGCCGCCCTGGTGGCACCACTCGGAGCGGCGGGCCAGGAAGTAGTCGAAGCCGCCGCCGGCGCCGGGGCAGCGGACGAGGACTCCGGCCGCGCCGAAGCGGCCCCACCGGCGGCTGCCGTCGGCCAGCGTGATGAACCCGTCGCCGGAGAGGGCCACGGCGGCGAGTCTAGGGACCGGGCCGGGCGCCGCCGCGCCCCCGTCGGAGCGCGGCGACGCCGGCCGGACGCTGGCCCGCCGGTGGCGGGCGGAAGTCAGGCGGGGTTCGGGCCGGCCTCGGAGCTGGCCACCACCACCGGCCGCTCGTCGGCCCCGGCGGCGGGACCGGCGGGACCGGCGGGAGCGGCGGCAACGGCGGCGGGAGCGGCGGCAACGGCCGCCCGTTTGTGCAGTGGTGCTTTCAGCCCCAGTGCGATCCCACCGGCGAGACCGAGGACGGGGAAGAGCACCAGCAGGTTGGAATCGATGGCCACCACGCCGAAGATCACCAGGTCGAGGCTCAGGAAGAGCCCGAAGAAGAGCCCGGCGATGGCGCCGCGGATCGGACGGCCCCGCTGCTTCACAGCTTGCCTCCCTTGGGGAAGGCGGCGCTCACAAGCGCCGCTCCGGCGATGAGCGTCCCGCCCACGGCGGCGCCCGTCGGGACCGGCGAGTCGAGGGGACCGCCGTCGAGCTTGATCGAGAAGGCGCCGGTGCAGGGCGCCGCCATCCCGGCCTGGGTGTGGCTGCCGTCGGCCGGGATCGTGACGCCCCGGGGGACGACCGACGGGACGGAGTAGTGGAAGGTGCCGCTGTCGCCGGTCTTCTGCGACGTGCCCGACCAGTCGGCCACCGTCACGCTGCCGCCGAGCGGCAACTTGAGGTCGATGTGGCCGGAGTAGGCCCGGTCGGTGCCGGCCGGCAGCGGGACGGAACCCTGGTAGGCCACGTCGGCCTGGTCGGGGATGGTGATGGGGCTGGCCGGGTCGAGCGAGGCGGCGTCGTAGGTCGTGCCGGCAATGGTGCCGGAACCCTGACAGCCGCCGGTGACGGAGGCGGAGGCGGGGCTGGCGAGCCCGACGAAGAAGGCGCCGCCGGCACAGGCCAGCGTGAGGAATCGGAGACCCGTACGGGCCAGGCCCGGATCGGGAAGGGACACGGTGGACCTCCCTACGCAATCAGTGGTGCCGAGGATAAGGAGCTGCCGGCGGACCGTCGATGGGGACAATCGGGGCGATGCCGCCCTTCCGTGACAAGGGTTCCGGTCCACAACGGAAGTTGAGACGCCGTTGTGGACCGCAGGCGTTCGGTTGTCGGAGGGGTCTAGACGTCGAGGACCGTCACCGCCACGATCGGGTTCTTGGGCGGGTTGTTGCCGAGCGAACCGAAGAACGGCAGGTTGGAGAAGTTGAAGATCCCGCCGTCGGCGGCGACCATGAGGTAGCCGTTCCCGAAGGGGACCATGCCGTTGACGGGCTTGTTCAGCTTCACGCTGGCCATCGAGCCCCGGAACACCGCCTCGAAGGAGAAGACGCCGCCGTCGGAGGCCACCAGCCAGTAGCCCTTGCAGTCGGGGTCGGGCACGAGCGACTGGACCGGGGCGTTGAGCGGCTTGCCGCCCATCGAGCCGTAGAACACGGCGTCACCGAAGGAGAAGATCCCGCCGTCGGAGGCGACCATGTAGTAGCCGTTGCCCGACGGCGTGGGGATCGAGTCGAACACCGGGCCGTTGAGCGGGACGGCCGACATGTCGCCGTGGAAGGTGGCGTCGCCGACGGGCAGCGCCCGTCCCCGGGTGGTGAAGAGCCAGTAGCCGTTGCCGGTCGGGGTGGCCGAGAGGCTCGTGAAGGATTCGCCGGCCGCCAGGTGGCTGGTGTCGGCGGCGGCGAGGTGAGCGGCGTCGCCGAAGGGGTAGACCTTGCCGGCGCTGTCGAGGATCCAGTACCCGTTGCCGGAGGGCGTGGCCTCGATGTCGACCGCCGGGGCGGCGCCCAGGGCGGCGTTGCCCAGATAGGCCGCACCGCCGAAGGCGTAGACGGCGCCGTCGGAACCCACCATCCAGTAGCCGGAGCGGGTGCCGCTGCTGGGGGACGGGCACAGGCTGCCGCCGGTCCCGTCTGCAGGAGTTCCGACCGTCCCGCCGCCGGGCGCTCCGGCCGTCCCGCCGCCGTTGGAGCCGGATCCGCCCGATCCGCCCGATCCGCCTGATCCGCCCGATCCGCCAGATCCGCCAGATCCGCCGGAACCGCCACTGCCCGGGCTCAGCGCCAAGCTCGAGAACGTGCAGTCGATCGTGTCCTGGGGG
>DASYFF010000282.1:0-12380 GCA_036498605.1 Acidimicrobiia bacterium
GGCGATGAGCCGCTCCTGGAAGAACATCGCCTCGGTGACCCGGAACGAGCAGCGGTACGCCACGCCGCCGGGCGCCTTGTTGGTGTAGTGGCCCTGGGACGTCAGGTGCCCGTAGGGGATGTCGTAGCAGGCGAAGGCGGAGTGCATGAGGCCGACCTTGAACTTCGTCGGCTGGGCGTCGGAGAAGAAGGCGCCGTTGTCGGTGTCGACGTGGATCCTTAAGGCCTGGATCTTGCCCCGGCGGTCGATGGCCAGCTCGCCGTGGAAGTACATGTCGCGGGCGAAGCCGGTGGAGATGAGGTTGCCGGTCTTGTCCTCGATCCACTTGACCGGCCGCCCGACGAGGATCGAGGCCAGCGTGGCGATGACGTAGCCGGGGTAGACGGGCACCTTGTTGCCGAAACCGCCGCCGATGTCGGGGGCGATGATCCGGATCATGTGCTCGGGGAGCTCGGCCACCAGCGCCACCGCGGTGCGGATGATGTGCGGGGCCTGGGTCGTCATGTAGATGGTCAGCTTTTCGGTGGCCGGGTTGAAGTCGGCGATGCAACCACAGCATTCGATGGGCGAGGGGTGCGAGCGGGGGTAGAAGCAGTCGAGCTTGACGACCCGTTCGGCCTGTTCGAAGGCCCGGTCGGTCATCGCCTTGTCGCCGACCTCCCACCGGTAGCAGACGTTGTCGGTCTGCCCGTCCTTGTCGTCGCGGATGAGCGGCGCGTCGGGGGCCATGGCCTGGGCCGGGTTGACGATGGCCGGCAGTGCTTCGTAGACGACCTGGATCGCCTCGCAGGCGTCCTTGGCGATATAGGGGTCGTCGGCCACCACCGCTGCGACCTCCTGGCCCTGGAACCGGACCTTGTCCATGGCCACGACAGCCTGCGTGTCGTAGGACAGGGTCGGCATCCAGGCCAGGTTCCGCTGGGCCATCAATTCACCGGTCAGCACGAGGTGCACGCCGGGGATGGCCCAGGCCTTGGACGTGTCGATCGACACGATCCGGGCGTGGGCGTAGGGGCTGCGGAGGATCTCCATGTGGAGCATCCCCGGCAGCTTGAAGTCGTCGGTGTAGTTGCCCTTGCCCCGGATGAACCGGTCGTCCTCCACCCGCTTGATGCTGGCTCCGACGCCTCCTACCGACAGCTCGTCAACGGCCATGTCCGTCTCCTCTCAGGCGCTGACGGGCGTGCGTTCCGCCGCCATCTTCCGGGCCGCCCACTGCACGGCCTTGACGATGTTCTGGTAACCGGTGCAGCGGCAGAGGTTCCCCGAGATCGCCCACCGGATCTCGTCCTCGGTGGGGTCGGGGTTGGTCTCGAGAAGCGCCGCTGTCGTGAGCATCATTCCCGGCGTGCAGAACCCGCACTGCAGGCCGTGCTCCTGCTTGAAGCCCTCCTGGACGGGGTGCAGCTCGCTGGGCCACCCCAGCCCCTCCACCGTGGTGATCTCGTGGCCGTCGGTCTGCACGCCGAAGAGCGTGCAGGACTTCACCGGGACGCCGTCGAGCAGCACGGTGCAGGCGCCGCAGCTGGTCGTATCGCAGCCGAGGTGGGTACCGGTGAGCCCGAGGACCTCCCGGATCATGTGGACGCACAGGATGCGGGGTTCCACCTCGACGAGGCGGGGTTCGTCGTTGACCGTGACGGTGATCTGCCGGACTTCCACGGGACCCTCCTAGACCAGGGATGCGACGTTCTCGTAGCGGCGCTGCCGGATGTCGAGCGGTTCCCGACCCGTCGCCATCTGCAGCGCCCGGACCATGAAGGTGCGCACGAGGTGCCGCTTGTACTCGGCGCTGCCCCGCTGGTCGGTCTGCGGCCGCGCCGCCTCCGCCGCCAGGCGGGCGGCGGAGTCGATGGCGGCGTCGGTGAGGCCGCCGGAGACCAGCGCCTGCTCGGCATCGACGCACTTGATGTTGGTCGAGCCGACCCCGGTGAGGCCGATGCCGGCCCGGGTGACGGAGCCGCCGTGCCGATCGAGGGAGACGGCGACGCCGACGGTGGCGAAGTCCCCGACCTTGCGCTCCAGCTTGTGGTACACGCCGAACGGCTCGCCCGACGGCACCGGAACCCGGGCCTCGACGGCGAACTCGTCGGGCCGCAGGCTGGTCTGGAACGGGCCGAGCAGGAGCTCGGTGACGGGGATGGTGCGCTCCCCGGCCGTACTTCGGGCCACCACCTCGCCTTCCAGGGCCAGCATGGCCGCCCCCCAGTCCCCCTGGGGGTCGGCGTGGCACAGCGAGCCGACCAGCGTGCTCCGGGCCCGGACGAGGGGGTCGGCGACCTGCGGCGCCAGCGACGTCATCAGGGGGTACCGGGCACGGAGGATCTCGGAGCGGACCAGGGTCCGATTGCGGACCAGGGCCCCGATGCGCAACCGGCCGCCCTGCTCTTCCAGATAGTCCAGGCCGGCGATGTTGTTGACGTCGATGACGCAGGACGGGTTGGCGAAACGCAGCTTCATCAACGGGATGAGGCTCATGCCGCCGGACATCACCTTGGCTTCGCCCTGGTACATGGCCAGCAGTTGCAGGACCTCGTCGACCGTCGACGGCGCTTCGTAGTGGAAGCGGGCGGGATACATCAGCGGTCCCGGCGGGGCAGGCTGGTGTACACCGGCCGGGCCCGCTCGCGCACGGCCACCGGGGTGGACTCCGCCTCGGGATCCGGGAGGGGTTCCTGGTGGGGAGGCCAGGGACCGGGCACCGGCTGACCGGCCACCTTCCACAGGCCGACGACCTGGGGCCAGGCCCAGATGGTCGGGCTCTTGCCCTCCTTCGGGGTGTGCTTGATCAGGTCGTAAATGCGCGGACTTCCGGGCGCGCTCTCCTCTGGCTCGGCCACATCCCCCCCTTGGTCAAATACCGCCGGGCCATTGAGCTATTGCAGTGGCCGGAACGGTGAATTTCGACTGAAGCCGGACGATACGGCAGGTTTAGGAACGATGCATGGTGCCCATAAAGACTCGGTTATTCCGCGGGGCGGGCGGGGGCCCCGAGCGGGGGGCTGCGGCGGCGAATAAGGGATCGCTTATCCGCCCGGCGCGACGGTGTCGGGGGTGTGTTAGACCGATTTCTGTGACGCTGACGCAGTTGGAATGCTTCGTCCTCGTCGCCCGGCTCGGCTCGGTGACGGCGGCGGCGCGCGCCCTCGGTGTCAGCGAACCGGCGGTGTCCAGCGCACTGGGCGCCCTCCGCACGCATCTCGGCGACCAGCTCGTCCTGCGCGGCCCGACCGGGATGGAGCTGACCGCCGCCGGCCGGCGGCTCGTGCCGATCGCCTCCGAGATGATCCACCTCGGGGCCGAAGCCCAGGCCACCGTCCGCCAGGCCCAGGGCGCGGCGCCGGAGCTGCGCGTCCTGGCCTCGAGCACCATCGCCGAATACGTCGCCCCTTCGCTGGTGGAGGCCTTTGCCCGCAAGGCCTCGGCCCCCGACACGACCGTCGGGGTGGCCACGGCCGTCGAGATGCAGGCCTTCCTCCAGGACCGCCTGGCCGACGTCGCGCTCGGGCCCAAGCTGGCCGGCGACGGCTCGGTCCAGCTCAATGCCCAGCCGGTGATGCGCTGCGCGCTGCAGTTGCTGACGAGCCCCCGCAGCCGGCTGGCGGGCGTGACGGGGCTGTCGCCGGCGAAGCTGGCCGACGTCGACTGGCTCGTCGACCCGGCCGGGACCGATCCCTCGTCGCCCGTCAGCCAGCTCATCGGCCGGCTCGGCGTCCCGGACCGCCGGGTCAAGGTGCTGCCGAGCCAGACGGCGGCCCTGGCCGCCGCCGCCGACGACGACGCCGGCATCGCACCGGCGGTCGCCCACCTGGCCAGCGCCGAGATCCGCCGCCAGAGCGTCGTGCCGGTCGACGTGGCGGGGTTCCCGCTGTCGATGTTCTGGCATGTGTCGACCCTGGCCATCGACCGGGCCTCGCCGATCGCCTGGGCCTTTCGCCGCTTCCTCACCACAGCGGTGGCGACGCAGATCATGCTCGAGCCGTCCCGGGGCGTGCCCCCCAGCCGGTTCAAGCCGCCGGTGTACGTGACGCTCTGGAACTAACTCCAGAGCGTCCCGTACACCGGCGGCCGGAACCGCGAGACGGGAACGCTGCGGTCGGCCCGGTGCATCACGTGCATGGCGTCGGGGGTGCCGAGGAAGCGCCGCAGGCGGGTGGCGGCCGGGGAGCGGCGGTCGGGGTCGAGCGTGCTCACGTACCAGAGGAGGTCGACCGGCGGGCCCTGGACCGGCAGGACCATCAGGGCCCCCCGCCGGACGTCGGGGGTGACGAGATGGGCGACGGCCGGGGCCAGCCCCTCGCCGTCGGCCGCCGCCGCCCAGGCGGCCGACTCGCTGCCGAACACCCGCAGCCGGCGCTCCGGCACCCGGAGGCCGGCCAGGAAGCGGCTGACGTCGCTGCCCCGGTCCACCGCCGCCGGGCCGACCAGCCACTCCTGCTCCTCCAGGGCGGAGGCCGGGACCGCGTGGCCGTCGAGTCCGGCGGTGAGCCGGTGCCGGGGGCTCGCCACCACGACCAGCCGGTAGCGCATGATGGGTTCGCTCACCAGGTCGGGGAGCCGGGGCCCGATCCCCACGTCGGCCAGCCGCTCGTGGAGCAGGGCCGACATCTCGGCCTCGGTGGTCGATCCCACCGAGGCCTCGACGGCGTGCCCCCGGGAGGTGAACACCGCCAGCAGGCCCGGGGCCATGAACTCGGCGACGGTGCTGGTCGCCACGACCCGCAGCAGCTCCGGGGCGCCCTGGGCGTCGCGGATGGCCGCCTCGGCCTCGACGGCCAGGTTGACCATCTGGGAGGCGATGGGGATGAGCCGCTTGCCGCCGGTCGTGAGCTCCATTCCGGTCGGCGTGCGCTCCACCAGCGGGTCCCCCAGGTGCTGGCGGAGGGCGTGCAGGGCCCCCGACACGGCCGGCTCGCTGACGCCGAGGGCCTTGGCGGCGGCCTTGACCGACCCGAGGCGCGCCACCAGTACGAACGCCTCCAGCTGGGTCAGCGTCACCCCCGGGAGCGTACGCGATAAGCAATCGCTTAGGTAGCCGTGGAACCGGGGCGGGCCGGCGCCTAGAACTCACGCCGTGCAAACACCCGCGCCCTTCGAATACGAACGGGCCACCAGCGTCGGACAGGCGCTGGCGCTGCTCGAACGTTACGGCCCCGAAGCCCGGCTCGTGGCCGGCGGGCACAGCCTCCTCCCCATGATGAAGCTGCGCCTGGCCGACCCCGCCTACCTCATCGACATCAACGACCTGACCGATCTCGACTACGTCCGGGTCGAAGGCGACACCATCGCCATCGGGGCGATGACCCGCCACGCCGCCCTGCTGTCGTCACCGGTGCTGGCCGAGCACTACCCGATCTTCGCCGACGCCGAGCAGGTCATCGCCGACCCCTGCGTCCGCAACCGGGGGACCATCGGCGGCTCCCTCTGCCAGGCCGACCCGTCCGAGGACCTCCCGGCGGTGGCCTCGGCGCTGTCGGCCACCCTGGTCATCGGGGGGACGGAGGGCACCCGCACCGTCGCCGCCCGGGAGTTCCACCTCGGGCCCTACGAGACGGTGGTCGGCCCGGCCGAGATCCTCACCGAGGTGCGCATCCCCATCCGGCCCGGCGCCGGCAGCGCCTACGAGAAGGTCGAGCGCCGGGCGGGGGACTGGGGCGCCACCGCCGGGGGCTGTTTCGTCGTTCTCGGCCCGGACGGCGAGACGGTCACAGACGTCGGCATCGGCCTCACCGCGGTCGGCGCCCCCCACTTCTGCGCCGAGGCGGCCGAGGCCGGGTTGCGGGGGAAGCCGGCGAGCGCCGAGAACCTGGCCGCGGCGGCCGCCCGGGCCGCCGAGGTGACGAACCCCCAGACCGACCAGCGCGGTCCGGCCGACTACAAGCGCCATCTGGCCGGCGAACTCACCCGGCGGGCGCTGCGCCGGGCGGTCGCCCGGGCCCGGGGACAGGAGGCCTGACGTGCAGGTGACGATGACCGTCAACGGCACCGAGGTGACGCGGGAGGTCGAGCCCCGCCTCCTCCTCGTGCACTTCCTGCGCGACCACCTCGGGCTGACCGGCACCCACTGGGGCTGCGATACGTCGAACTGCGGCATGTGCGTCGTGGCCATGGACGGCGTCCCGGTGAAGAGCTGCACCGTCCTCGCCGCCATGGCCGGGGGCCGGGAGGTCGGCACGGTCGAGGCCATGGAGCGCGACGGGCGGCTCGACCCCGTCCAGGAGGGTTTCATGCAGGAGCACGGCCTGCAGTGCGGCTTCTGCACCCCGGCCATGCTGATCACCGCCCGGGCCCTGCTCGACGTCAACCCCGACCCGAGCCCGGCGGAGATCCGCAGCGCGATCTGCGGGACGGTCTGTCGCTGCACCGGCTACGAGAACATCGTGCGGGCGATCCGCTGGGCCGCCGAACACCCGGCCGTGGCGGGGGTGGTGGCATGACGACGACCGAGTCGCGCCCCACGCCCGTCCCCCTGAGCGCGGCCGGGAACCCGATCGGGTTCGGCCGGATGCTGCGGAAGGAGGACGCCCGCTTCCTGCGGGGCAAGGGCCGCTACCTCGACGACATCCAGCTGCCCGGCATGCTCCACGGCGCCATCCTGCGCAGCCCCTACGCCCACGCCCGCATCGTGTCGATCGACACCGCCGCCGCCGAGGCCCACCCCAAGGTCAAGGCGGTGATCACCGGCGCCACGCTCGAGACGCTCAATCTGGCCTGGATGCCGACGATGTCGGGCGACGTGCAGGCGGTGCTGGCCACCGACAAGGTCCGCTTCCAGGGCCAGGAGGTGGCCTTCGTGGTGGCCGAGGACCGCTACGCCGCCCGCGACGCCCTCGAGCTCATCACCGTCGACTACGAGCTGCTCCCGCCGGTCGTCGACGCCTTGAGGGCGCTCGACGCCGACGCCCCGGTCATCCGCACCGACATCGACGGCAAGACCGATAACCACATCTTCGACTGGGAGTCGGGCGACGCCGCCGCCTGCAGCGCGGTGTTCGCCCGGCCCGACGTCGTGGTGGCCGGCGCCGACCTCCTCTATCCCCGGTCCCACCCTTCGCCGATGGAGACGTGCGGCAGCGTGGCGCAGATGGACAAGGTGACCGGGAAGCTCACGTGCTGGATCACCAGCCAGGCGCCCCACGCCCACCGCACCGTCTACGCCATCGTGGCCGGGCTGCCGGAGCACAAGATCCAGGTGATCTCACCCGACATCGGCGGCGGCTTCGGCAACAAGGTCCCCGTCTATCCCGGCTACGTCTGCGCCGTGGTCGGCACGATCGTCACCGGGGCTCCGGTGAAGTGGGTGGAGGACCGCTCGGAGAACCTGATGACGACGGGCTTCGCCCGCGACTACCACATGCACGGCGAGATCGCCGCCACCCGCGACGGGAGGATCCTCGCCCTGCGCACGACGACGCTGGCCGACCACGGCGCCTTCAACGCCACCGCCCAGCCGAGCAAGTTCCCGTCGGGGTTCTTCTCCATCTTCACCGGGAGCTACGACCTCGAGGCCGCCCACTGCAAGGTGACCGGCGTCTACACCAACAAAGCCCCGGGCGGGGTGGCCTACGCCTGCTCGTTCCGGATCACCGAAGCGGCCTACTTCGTCGAGCGGATGGTCGACGTGCTGGCCCACGACCTGGGTATGGATCCGGCGGAGCTGCGGATGAAGAACCTCATCCAGCCCGACCAGTTCCCCTATCGCACGAAGACCGGTTGGGAGTACGACTCCGGCAACTACCCCGAGGCCCTCCACGCCACCCTGGACCGGGCGGGCTACAAGGAGCTGCGGGCCGAGCAGGCCGAGAACCGGGCCCGCTTCGCCGCCAGCGGCGAAGGGACGCTGATGGGCATCGGCCTCTCCTGCTTCACCGAAGGGGTGGGCGCCGGGCCCCGCAAGCACATGGACATCATGGGCCTCGGCATGGCCGACGGCTGCGAGCTGCGCATCCACCCCACCGGCAAGGGCGTGCTGCGCCTGTCGGTGCAGACGCAGGGCCAGGGCCACGAGACGACCTTCGCCCAGATCGTGGCCCACGAGCTCGGCCTGCCGCCGGAGGACGTCGAGGTCGTCCACGGCGACACCGACCAGACGCCGTTCGGGCTCGGCACCTACGGGTCGCGCTCGACGCCGGTGTCGGGGGCGGCGGCGGCGGTCGTCGCCGGCCGGGTGCGCGACAAGGCCCGCATCGTGGCCGCCGCGGCGCTGGAGTGCTCGCCGGACGATCTCGAGTGGGAGCTCGGCCGCTGGCAGGTGAAGGGCGACGCCACCCACGGCAAGACGATCCAGGAGATCGCCCTGCTGGCCCACTCCAACCTCGAGCTGCCGGAAGGCGTGGAGGGTCACCTCGACGCGTCGGCCGTCTACAACCCGCCCAACCTGACCTACCCCTACGGCGCCTACCTGTGCGTGGTCGACGTCGACCCCGGCACCGGCGAGGTGACCGTGCGCCGCTTCGTCGCCACCGACGACTGCGGGCCCCGCATCAACCCGATGATCGTCGAGGGGCAGATCCACGGCGGTCTGGCCGAAGGGGTCGGCATGGCCCTGATGCAGGCGATCGCCTTCGACGAGGCCGGGAACTGCCTCGGTGGGTCGTTCATGGACTACCTGCTGCCGACGTCGCTGGAGTGCCCCAGCTGGGAGCTCGGCGAGACCGTCACGCCGTCGCCCCACCATCCGTTGGGGTGCAAGGGGGTGGGGGAGTCGGCCACCGTCGGCTCGCCGGCGGCGGTGGTCAACGCCGTGATCGACGCCCTGGCGCCGTTCGGCGTCCGCCACGCCGATATGCCGCTGACCCCGGCCCAGGTGTGGCTGGCCATCCAGGGCCGTCCGGCCCGCACCGACCTGGCCTTCGGCAGCGTTCCAGGTTGATGAGCCGACCCGAGCTGCACGAACGGGCCGCGGCGCTGCGGGAGCAGCGGGTCCCGTTCGTGCACGCCCGGGTGGTGCGGGCGGAGCGGCCAACGTCGGCCCGGCCGGGCGACGAGGCGCTCGTCCTGGCCGACGGGACCGTGGAGGGGTTCGTCGGCGGGACGTGCGCCGAATCGACCGTGCGGGCCCACGGCCTGGCGGTGCTCACCTCCGGTGACACGCTGCTGCTGCGCATCGCACCCACCGCCGACGACTCGGGCCGGCTCGACCCGCCCGGGATGGTCACCGAGGTCAACCACTGCCTGTCCGGTGGAGCGATCGAGGTCTTCCTCGAACCGGTGGTGCCGGCGCCGTTGGTGGCCGTGCACGGCGACACGCCGATCACCCGGGCCCTCCTGGCCTTCGGGCCGGCGCTGCGCTACCACATCGTTCCGGCCGCCGAGGCGGCCTTCGACACCGCGGCGGCGGTGGTCGTCGCCTCCCACGGCCGGGGCGAGAAGGAGGTGCTGGCCGGCGCCCTGCGGGCCGGTGTCCCCTATGTCGGGCTGGTGGCCAGCTCCCGGCGGGGCGAGGCCATCGTGGCCAGCCTCGACGTCGACGAGGAGCTGCGGGCCGGGGTCCGCACCCCGGCCGGGCTCGACCTGGGCGCCCGGACACCGGAGGAGGTCGCCCTCTCGATCCTGGCCGAGATCGTGGCCACCCGACCGGGTCCTTCTGGCCCCTACCATCCCGGCGCGGCCTGCCACCACCCCGCCGGCTCGTGAGGGGCGGCCGGGGGTAGGGCTCTGGCTCGTGGGGGGGCGGCGGCGAACGGCGGGACGGGCTGCGGTCCGGTGATCGGTCCGGCGAGGTGGGCGGCGACGTCGCGCATCGACACGTCGAGCAGCCAGCGGCCGCCGGCTCTTAGGGCGGACAGGGCGGCGGCGGCGGAGACCAGACCGGCGCAGGGATCGGCCACGGCGTCGGCCAGGAAGCAGGGGCCGGCTCCGTCCCGGGCGACGAGCCCGCCGGCGACGGCGGCGTCGTCCCCGAACGCCACCCGGTCCCGCCCCGGCGCGGCCCGGCCGTAGCCCGTGATCGACACCCAGACCCGCGGTCCCGGGGTCTGCCCGGCCACAACGGCCTCGGGGGCAAATCCGAGTTGTTCGAGGGCCCGGGGACGGGATGCTTCGACGACCACGTCGGCGGCCTCGATCAACCGCCGGAGGGCGGTCCGCCCCTCCCCCGTCCGGAAATCGACGGCCACGGCTTCCTGGCCGGCGTGGAGCAGGTCGAAGAAGGCGGCCGGGCCGAAGCGCGCCCCGTCGGGCCGATGAAGCGACTCGACCTTGATCACCCGGGCTCCGGCCGCCTGCAGGAGATTGGTGCACAGGGGCCCGGCCCAGAGGGAGGACAGGTCGACCACGAGGACGCCGTCGAGAGTCCGGAGCGGCCTGGGGGTGTCAGGCGCCGGGGCGCCGGACTCCGTGGCTCCCAACGGCAGGCCCGCCAGGGGGCCGGTGGACAGGGGAGCGGGAACGGGTTCGTGCGGGAGCGCCGCCACCGCAAGCCCGAGCAGCTGGGCGCGCCGGGTGAGCGGATCAACCCGTTCGGCCGCGACGGCCGCGGCGACGCTCGTCCAGAGACCGGGCGAGACCGGCGGGCCGGACATGGGTGCCGGAGCGGAATGCCCCCGCTTACGGGGGGTAATCCGCTCCGGCACCGCCGCGGCGCCAGCGTATGACCGGGGCCGGCCGTCGGGGACTGGGGCCGGGTCGAACGGGAGGCCGGCCAGCCAGGCTTGGAGGAGGTCGACGTCGTCGGGGCGGGGGAGGTTGACGGCCAGCCAGCCGTCGGCGCAGCGCAACAGGCGGGCCGATCCGCCGCAGCTCACGTCGCCGCCGCGGCGCAGGCCCGCCAGAGCGGCCCGCTCGCCGAGGAGGGCGAGGACGTCGACCTCGACCCGCCGGCCCAGCGCCTCCGAGTGCCGGGTCAGGGCGTCGCCGATCGCCCGGAGCCGGGGCACGAAGCCGGGCGGGGGAGCGAGGGGCGGCCCGTCCGGCCGCCCGGTGAGGGACATCGCCCCGCTCGCCGCCCAGGCCTCGAGCTCGTCGGCCGGCAACGGCGGAGCGCTGCGCCGGGCCGGGCCGGCGAGCGGTGGTCGGGGTCGCCCGGGCTCGCCGGTCACGGCTCGATGGCGTCGACCAGGCCCCAGGCGAGGGCCGTGCCGGCGTCGATCGGTCGGGCGGTCAGGGCCAGCTCGGCGGTGCGGTGGCGGCCGATGCGGCGGGGGAGGCTCACGGTCCCGCCGGCGCCGGGGATCAGGCCGAGGCGGAGCTCGGGCAGGGAGATCAGCGTGTCGGGCCGGGCCACGACCCGGGCGGCGAAGGCGGCCATCTCGATGCCGGCGCCGATGCAGGCGCCGTGGAGGCGGACCTCGAGGCGGGGGCCGAGCTCGGCCAGCCACCGGGCGGGCGAGCGGGTCAGGCGCACCAGGTGGGCGGTGGCCGGGTCGAGCAAGGTCCCGAACTCGTCGAGGTCTCCGCCGCTGCAGAACGACGGCCCGGCCCCGGCCAGCACGACCCGCTCGATCGAGGGGTCGGTGCAGGCGACCAGCAGCGCCTCGACGAGCCCGTCCCGCATCTCGGTGTTGACGGCGTTGTGCCGCTCCGGCCGGGCGAGGGAGACCTGGAGGACGTCGGCGATCCGCTGGGCGACCACCGCCGGGCAGGTGGCGCAGCCCGCCGCCGACCGGGAGGGCGGCCGGGCGGACCGCCAGGCGGCGAACTCCGGGCCGGCCTGGAGCATCGAGTAGGCCGCCGACTCCGCCGCCAGACCCTCGGCCACCCCCAGGCTCAGGCTGGCCCGCAGGACCAGGGCCAGCGCCACCGAAGCCTGGGGCGCCGCGACGACCGTGGCCAGGATCGGCCCGGGGTCGGCCACCACGACGTCGGCCAGCGAGGCCACCTCCGGCGACACGGCCCCGAGTCCGCCGGGGTGGACCCCGACGACCACGCACGGGAGCCCTGCTACCCGCGGGGGACAGAAGTTGGCGCCCGGGGGCCCGTCCAGCTCGACCACCATGGATGGGGTCCCGAACGCGACGGAGACCTCGGCGGCCGCGGCCGGTGAGGACACCAGCTCGGCGAACTCGGGCAGTGAGAGGCGACTGAGCGTGGCCGGAATGCTATGGGCCGCGGCGCGCTCAGCGGCCCCACAGCATCCCAGGATCCTGGATGCGCGATTCCGTTGACAGCCTCCCGGGGCGTCCCTAGCATGCAACCCGTATCCAGGATGCAAGTTCATGCTCGTCACGGTGGTTCGGGGGAGGCGCCGGGGTGAAGGTGCTCATCGACGACGGGCGGTGCCAGGGCCACGGGCGCTGCTGGTCCCTCGAAAAGCAGCTGTTCGAACCGAAGGACGACCTGGGCCACTCAGCCGTCATCGGTGGTGAGGACCAGCCCGACGACGCCGAGCTGCTCGCCGCGGCCAAGCGGGCGGCGGAAGCCTGCCCCGAGCGGGCCATCAC
>DASYFF010000283.1:0-10116 GCA_036498605.1 Acidimicrobiia bacterium
CGCCCCGTTCGGCGGGGAGCTTCGCCGACCCGGGCGCCCTTCGTGGGGCGGCAAATGTAGAGATCGCTGCGGGCACCGATCGCCTCGGCGCCGGTGTACCGGTTGAAGCCCGGGAGCATCGCCTCCAGCGCCAGTCGCAGCTCGCCCAGCAACCCCTGCACCTCCAGCGCCTTCACGAGGTGGCGCTCCCCTGTCCCGAAGCAGAAAGCGATCCGCTCATGGCCCGTCGGGCGAAGCGCTTCCAGCGCCCGCCCGAGGAAGAGCCGCATCCCCTCGGTCGTGTAGGGCGGATCGGTGAAGACGAGATCGGCCGAGCCTGTGAGGCTTGGAGGAAGGGCGAGCCGGAGGTCGGCCCAAGCCGAAGTCACCGTCAATCCGAGCCCGGCGGCCGATTCCCCGATGTGGTCGAGGATCGGTTCGTCGATGTCGACGACACTGAGCTCGGCTCCCGGCTCCAGCGAACCGACCGCCAGTGACGTCAGGTCGTGGTCGCCGAGGCAGAGCACCGACGCTCCGCCCAGCTCGTACTCGCCCGCAAGGTGCTGCGCCCGCCGGGCCATCGTGTCGGGCGTCGCCGGCACATGGTCGAGCCCCCACCGGGAAGGCGGCAGGCCCTTGGCCAATTCCTCCATCCGTCCGGTCAGGTCCTGCTCGTCGATCCCGCTCCGGGACTCGAGGGCCATCTCCGGGAACGGCTCGGGCAGAGCGGCCAGCACCATCTCGACGTCCCGCCGCGGGAGGCCGCTCGCCGTCACGAGCCCGGTCAGCGATTCCCCGCGGCCGGCCCCGGCGAGGACCCGCCGGACCCGGGCGAAGTCGAGGCCCCATTCGGCCCGCAGACGGGCCACGGCGTCTTCCACGTCCGGCATCACCCGGCGAGGCTATTCGTCGAGCGGGGCTTCGAAGAGTTCCACGCCCTTGGCGGGGCGGTAGCCGACGCTGGCGTTCACGGCGATCATGGCCGGGTTGTCAGTGGTGACCTCGGTGTCGAGGCGGTCGATGCCCCGTTCGGCGGCCCATAGGGCCAGCGCCGCCTTCAGCATCCGGGCCACGCCCCGGCGGCGTTCGCTGCGGCGGACCACGGTCCAGTCGACGAAGGCGGCGGGGACGAAGGCCACCGGCTCGGCGGCCGAGGCGCCGAGCACGGCTTTGCGGGGGTCGCCGCCCGCCCGGCAGGCGACCAGGGTGACGCCGCCGTCGCCGGCCCGGCGCAGCTCACCGGCCCGCCAGTCCTCGTAGACGGTGGCCGGGAACGGCTCGGTGCTCGGGATGTCGGCCCGGCCCTCGTCGTGGACCTCGTGCACCGCCCGGCAGAACGCCTCGTCGTCGAAGCGGGTGGCGAGCGGCAGGACCTCCACGTCGGGCAGCAGGAACTCGCCCAGCCGGGCCCGGTCGAGGCGGCTCACGTCGAGGACGTAGTTCCACCGCAGCGGTTCCTCGCCGTCAGACTCGGCGAACCCCCAGCCCCGGGTGATGGCGACCGACCGCTCGTCGTCGAGGTCGACGAGGCAGCGGAGCCGGTCGGCGGCCAGCGCCTGGGCCCAGACCCGCACGTGGTCGAAGAGCACGTGGCCCATGCCCATCCCGGCGAGGTCGGGGTCGACCTCGATGCCGAGGTAGACGACACCGGGTTCGGGGACGGGCCCGCCGCTGGCCTCGATGGCCCGGGCGGTGGCCACGACGTCGCCGCCGACCTCGGCCACGAGGCGGATCCAGGGCACGTCGTCCCGCAGGGCCACGCCGGCCGCCCGACGGGCCCGCAGCGCGGCCACGGTGTCGGCCAGCAGCGGCTGGGCCCGGTTGTGGACCCTCACGATGGCGTCGAGGTCGGAGTCGACCGCGGCCCGGATCATCGGGCGGAAGGGCTCAGGGGAGGACAACGGCCCGCACCCTGTGCAACGCCGGATCGATCTCGGCCCGCACCAGGCCCTGGGACAGCGGCGGCGTGACGCCGGCGGCCAGCTCCAGCACCGTCCCGTCCCGGAAGACGACCCGCCGCCCGTCGTGGCGGACGAGGACGCCGTTGTAGTAGACGACGGCGGGCGCGTCAGGGCGGCGCACCACCACACCGATGCCCGCCATCCACGCCACCCGCTTCCCGTCGAGTCCGAGCTGTACGTACTGGCCCTGGCGCTGCAGCATGGGGACCGCGCCGAGGTCGTAGGTGGAGAAGCTCTGCAGGTCCTGGCGCACGCCGTAGGACCGGCCGCCGTCGAGGCTGATGCGCTGGAACGAGACCTGCTCGACGACGCCCTCGGCGTCGGGCACCCGGGGCCGGCCATCGAGCACGAGGCGGTGGAAGCCGCCGCTGCTGCAGCCGGAGAGGAGGAGGACCGCGCTCATGAGCAGGACCGGGACCCGGCGCCGGACCACGTCAGCCGGTCGGCTGCGGACCGGCCTTGGCCCGTACCGCCGCCGCCTCGAGGACCCCGTTGGCGGCATCGGCCGGCCGGCCCCGGTTCTCGAGCAGGGCCAGGCTGGCCTTGGTGGTGTCGGTGGGCATGTCGACCTTCACGTCGGTGCCGAGGTCCTTCAGCGAGAACTCCATGTCCCGCATGCGGATCGGGTCCTGGCCCTGACCGGTGCGGATCACGTTGAGGGCCTCGACGGCGATGGCGGCCAGCTCCGGCTTCGGGCGGTCGGCGGGGAACTTCGTGTCGTAGATCTGGGCCAGGTCCTTGAGACGGCTCTCGACGTCGATCTTCTCCAGCACCTTGATGACCCGCTTGTCCTTCACGTAGACCGACATCCTGCGGAAGTGGCGGGTGTCGGGCGTGACCTGGTTCGAGCCGCTCCCGGTCTGCGACGCCTTCGGGAGGTTGGGCCGTTCGAAGTCGTAGCGGGTCACGCCGGAGTGGGCCGCCGGTGTCGGGAACGGGTCCTCGTCCTTGCGGTACTCGAGGGACTCGGGGTTGTACTCCACCACCCGGGCCGCTTCGTTGATGGCCCGGTCGACGTAGGCGAAGACGTCGCGGGCGTCGGCGACGGGGTCGTCGCCCAGCGTCTGGTCGGTGCCGGCGGTGGCGAACTCCGATGGCGCCCCGGCCGGGTCGAGCACCCACCGCCGGGTGGACAGCAGGTCGGCGGCCGACGGTTCACCCGGGGTGCCACCGGTCAATGCCGGCTCGGGGCTCGCCGCCCCGCCACCGCCGGTGCCGGGGCCGCCGACGCCGGAGCCGCCCTGCCTGGTCTTGCTCGGCTTGCGGAGGAACCGGGGCAGGCCTGACGGGTCGAGGAACCGGACGGCGAGGGCGTCGTCGCTCACGACCTCGTCGAGGACGGGCTTGCCGTCCTCCGCCACCCGGGCCTTGTAGCGGAAGTCGTCCTCCACCAGGCCCCGGACGTCGGTGCCGTGGTCGCCGGCCTTGTCGTGGACGGTCTCGGTGTAGAGGAACGTGTTCGACAGCTTCTCGGTGTTGCGCAGCGCCTCCCGGAGGCGCTTCTCGGCGTCGGTGGCGCCGCTGCAGGCCGACAGGCCCAGCGTGGCCGCCACCAGCAGCCCGCACAACCCGATCCTGCGCCACGACGCCCTCACGGCTTGATCTCCAGCGCCTTGCGCAGCAGCGTGCGGGGCTCGTCGTAGTCGGCCCGGGTGGCCAGCACGAACAGGTAGCGGTCCTTGAACCACACCGCGATCGACTGCTTGGTGCCGGTCGTCAGATAGACGGTGTCGGCGCCGAGCCGCTCGGTGCGGGGAGCGCTGGAGCCGATCTGGTTCACCACCGTCTGGCGGAACTTCTGGGCCTTGACGTTGGCGCCGTCATTGAACCGGCTGACCTGGAGCGTGGCCATCACGAGATCGTCGTGACGCAGGGAGTACAGCGACAGCCCGTCGATGAAGGCCTTGGGCACCTTGGCCAGGTCGTCGCTCACGTCCTCCTTGGCCAGCTTGAGACCGAGCAGGTCTGGGGGCAGGTTGGGAAGCTCCAGTGCCTTCACCGCTTTCCCGGGCGTGGGCGCGACCGAGGCCTCCGACCGGGTGCAGCCGGCCAGCGCCAGGGCGGCGAGCGCCACGATTCCCAGGAGGCGGAGGCGGTTCACGGCTTGGACACCCTCAGCTCTCCGTGCACGTAGGGCCGGGTGTCGTCGCTGTAGGCGAAGATGCCGGCCGTGCCGGCGGTGTAGTCCCACGAGGCGCCGGGGGCGATCGACGGCGAGGCGAACTGCCCGCTGTCGGCCTTGATGACCCGGGCCGTCTTCCCCTTGTTGACCCAGCGGATGATCGACCCGACGTAGGCCGTCTGGACCTGCGGGTCGATCGGCGCCGCGGCGTCGTCGTCGTAGATGTCGATCTCCCGGACGGTCTGCGTCGCTTTCGGCGCCGTCGTGGCCGTCGTGGCCGTGGGCGCCGCGCCGGACCGGCCCGTCGTCGTGGTCGCCGCCCCCGCCTTCACGGTGGCTTTCGTCGTCGACGTCACCACGCCCTTGGCGGTGGTCGTCGTGGGCGCGGCGGTGGTCGTCGTCGTCTCCCCCAGGCGGGTCTGCGCCTGGTCCTTGAAGTCGAGCAGCGACTTGTTGCCCACCTTGTTGTCGCTCTTGCAGGCTGCGCCGGTGAACAGCGTCAGCACCGCCAGGATCAGGATGGCCCTCTTCATTGGATGCTCCCGGAACGGTTGACCGCTTCCTCCGTCGTCCCCAGATACGACTCCACCACCCGCTCGTCCTCCAGCACGTCGGCCGGGCGACCCCGGGTGACGAACCGGCCCTGGTCGAGGGCGATCAGCTCGTCGGAGACGGCGGAGATGAGCGGCATGTCGTGCTCGATGATCAGGATCGAGCAGCCCGTCTCGAACCGGACCCGCCGCAACAGCGGCGCCAGCCCTTCGGCCTCGGCCTGGGCGATGCCCGAGCTGGGCTCGTCGAGCAGCAGCACCTGCGGCTCGGTGGCCAGCACGCAGGCCAGGTCGACGATCCGGCGCAGACCGGTCGAGAGCTCTTTCACGAACTTGTCGCGGTAGGCGCCGAGCTCGAGCAGCTCGATGAGCTTCTCGGCCCGCAGCCGCACCCGCTTCTCGGCCCGGCGGGCCTGGGGCAGCTGCGCCGCCGACAGAATGGCACTGCGGACCTCGAGGCGCTGGTCGAGCGCCACCAGCAGCGTCTCGAAGACCGTCAGCGACGGGAAGAGCCGGGCGTCCTGGAAGCGGCGCACCAGCTTGCGCCGGGCCCGCTCCTCGGGCGCCAGCGCGGTGATGTCAACCCCCTGGTAGCGGACCACGCCGGCGTCGGGGATCTGGAAACCCGAGATGAGATCGAAGGTCGTGGTCTTGCCCGACCCGTTGGGCCCGATGACGCCGAGCACCTCCCCCTCCCGGAGGGCGAAGCTGACGCCGTCGACGGCGGTGATCCCGCCGAAGCACTTGGTCAGGTTCTCCACTTCGAGGACGGGCCGGGCCTCGCCGAGCTCGAGCGCCCGCCGCTCCCGCTCGGAGCGCAGGGCCGAGGCCGGGCCGCTGGTGAGGGCGCCCGTCCCCTTGACGTAGACGGCCCGGAGAATGTCGGGCCGGGCCAGCAGGTCGGCGGTGTTGCCGAAGAACTTGACCTCGCCCTTCTCCATGAAGATGGCCTTCTCGGCCAGGGTGAGGGCGACGTTGACCGACTGCTCCACGACGATGATCGTGGTGCCCCGGGCGTGGATGGCCCGCACGATCTCGAGCAGCTGGCCGACGACCGCCGGCGACAGGCCGAGCGACAGCTCGTCGATCATCAGGAGGCGGGGCTTGGCCAGGAAGGCCTGGGCCAGCGACAGCATCTGCTGCTCGCCGCCCGACAGCGACGCCGCCGCCTCGTCGGCCCGCTCCCGCAGGATGGGGAACAGCTTGAACACCTCGTCGATCCGGGCCTGCTGCTCGTCGGGAGGGTCGCTGTTCAGCCAGTTGCCGAGCACGATGTTCTCCCGGACGGTGAGGCCGGGGAAGATGCCCCGCCCGCCGGGCATGTGGATCACACCCCGGGCCGCCGTCTCGTGGGGCGGCATGTGGGTGATGTCCCGCCCGTCGAACACGATGGCCCCGGCCGACGCCTCCTGGGTGCCGCTGATGGCCCGCAGCAGCGTCGACTTGCCGGCGCCGTTGGTGCCGAGCAGGGCGATGATCTGGCCCTCCTCGACGTCGAAGTCGACGCCGAAGAGCACCTGCACCCCGTCGTACTCCACGTCGACGTCGCGACAGACGAGCATCTTGCCCTGCCCCGACTCCTTGGCCTTGCGCCACTCGTGATCGGCCATCGACGCGGCGAGGGCGTTGCGGCGGTCGAACTCGAAGAACCCGGCCGCGCTCATCTTGACGAAGGCGCCGACGAGGGCGAACGGGGCGGCGAAGAGGAACGCCCCGCTGTAGCCGTAGTCGTGCTGGAGCTGGCCGGCCATGGGCAGGAAGAAGATCGTGGCCGGGATCGAGGCCAGGGCGAGCATCTGCACGCCCTGCGTCCGGGCCACGGGCGGGATGATCTGCGTGTTGATGGCCTGGCTGGCCGGCCCGATGAGGGCACCGCCGAAGGAGATGCAGGCGGTGAAGACCATCAGCGTCCACAGCGGCGGGATGGTGGCCAGGCCGGCCAGGCCGGCGGCGTAGACCACGCTGAAGGCCCCCACCAGCGTGAGGACCCGGCTGGGGTTGATGGCCGAGAGGCGGTCGATGAGGGCGCCGCCCAGGAAGGCGCCGATGAGACCCCCGACGATGCTCGGGGGGCCGAGCACCAGGAACCGGGGCAGGGCCTCCTTCAGCCCGTACCGCTCGGCCAGCAGGAGCTGCACCAGGTTGGCGTAGATGATCAGCCCGGGGATCGAGATGACGTCGGCGATGAACAGCCGGCGCTGGGTGCGGACGGCCCAGATCGTCCGCCACGCCTCCCCGAAGGACTGCGGCTCGCTCTCCTGGTTGGCCACCGCCTCGTCGGCGCCCATGGCCCGGCGCTCCATGTAGCCCCGGACGGGCTCCTTGAGGAGCTTGAGGAGGGCCAGGCTGGCCACGATCCCGATGGCCCCGCCGATGAAGTAGACGGCCCGCCAGCCGATCCAGTCGAGGAGCAGCGCCCCGGCCAGTCCCATCGGGAGGGCGGCCGTCTTGCCGACCAGGTTGAAGATGGTGAAGACCTTGCCCCGGTCCTCGGGTGGGTAGTAGTCGGCCGTCAGCGAGAAGGTGGGAACGTCGGCCATCTCAGAGGCCACGCCGCCCAGGACCCACGGCGGGCCCAGCGTGGCGGCGCCGCCGGCCCGGGAGGTCAGCATCGAGAACAGGCCGCTGAGGGCCCCGCCCCAGGCCAGCAGGGGGACGCGGGGGTGACGGTCCGCCCACCAGCCGACGCCGATGGCCACGAAGGTGAGGAAGAACCCGACGGTGGCCGAGATGTTGATGATCGTCCGGATGTCGATCTTGAGGTCCTGGATGATCATCGGCGTGGCCAGCCCGGCGGCCGACACCGTCACGCCCGTGATCAGGCTCCGGAAGACCATGGCGCCGACGGGGCGGGTGCCGTAGGGCGTGTTGCGCAGGTCGGACCAGTTGCTGGTCAGGGCGGCCAGGCGCCGCTTGGCCGTCACGTCGTCCTCCCGCCGGTCTGGTGCTCGTCTTCGGCGGCCCGCTTGCCGGCGGCGCCGATGGCGGCGGCCTCCTTGGCTTCCCGGGGATCGCCCGTCCGGCCGAAGATGCGGACGCCGCGGCCCTGGTAGAGGCCCGACGCCAGGCTGAAGCGGGCCTCGGGCGGGAGGGCGCCGAGGCCGCTGTTGTTCGACGCCTCGGCCAGCGGAATCAGCCGCCGTTCGAGGGCTTCGGGGTCGTAGTCGGCGAAGAGGCTGGGGACGACCATCTGGCGGCGCTGGGCCACGATGCGCAGGCAGGCGTCGCGCAGCTTGGCCACCAGCGAGACGAGCCCGCCGGGCGACACGTAGAGGAGCAGCAGCGTGCCGCCGGAGCCGACGATCCCGGCGAAGAGCGGGGAGTGGATGAAGTAGCGGGTCACGTTGAAATAGAAGGCGCCGAGCAGCGCGCCGTTGACCGAACCGATCCCGCCCAGGACGGCCAGCACGAAGATGTCGATGCTGGCGGTGGCGGCGAAGCTCTCGGGGTTCAGGCCCCGCTGCTGGTGGGCGAAGATCGCCCCGGCGAAACCGGCCAGCGCCCCCGAGAAGGCGAAGGCGGCCAGGCGCATGCGCACGGCGCCGATGCCGAAGGCGGCGACGTTCTGCTCGCTCTCCCGCAGGGCGATCAGCACCCGCCCGAAGCGGCTCTTGCGGACGTTGACCACCACGACGATCGACGCCACCAGCGCCGCTACGCACAGGAAGTACATCGACCGCTCGTCGCCGAAGTCGAAGAAGAACAGTGTCGGCCGGTCGATCGCCCTGGGGAGAAGCCAGCTGAAGTAGCGGGGTTCGAACAGGAGTGACCGCACGGCCACGGCGAAGGCGAAGGTGGTGACGGCCAGGAACAGCCCCCTGATCCGCAGGGCGGGCAGGCCGACGACGACGGCGAAGGCGGCGGTCAGGAGCGAGGCCAGCGGCACCGCCAGCCAGAACGACAGGCCGACCCGGGCCGTCAGCGCCCCGGCCAGCACGGCGCCGACGGCCACGAAGGCGAACTGGCCGAGGCTGACCTGGCCGGCCCAGCCGGTCAGCACCACCAGTGACAGGGCCACGATGGCGTTCAGGGCGATGATGCCCCCGAGGTTCGTCTGCCCGGTCGACGTCACGAACGGGAAGATGACCACGGCCAGCAGGCCGAGCACGACGAGGACCCGGCGGGTGATACGGACCGACGGGACGGTCAGCAGCTCCCGGGGGATCGGCCGCTGCTCCTCGCTGGCCTGCCAGGCGGTGGCGACCTCGTCGCCGCCCCGGAGCCCCTTGCGCTGCTGGACGAGGAGCCCGACGGCGATGACCACGAGGAGCCCGAGGTCGACCAGCGCCTTGTCCTTGTCGAGGGAGAACTGCGTGGCCTGCGTCACGATCGAGATGGCCACGGCGGCGAAGACGGTGGTCGGGAGACTCCGCATCCGCCCCACGACTGCCGCGGCCAGCGCCGGCAGCAGCACGCCGGGGGCGAACCCGGCCGCCGCCCCCGGCTGGGTGAGGACGCCGGTGCAGGTGACGCCGGCCCCGGCCATTAGGCCGGCCAGGGCCCAGACCAGCGTGGACAGCCGACCGACGCTGATCCCGAGCAGGGCGGCCCGCTCGGTGTTCTCGGCCATGGCCCGCACGGCCACGCCGGAGCGGGTGAAGCGGAAGAAGGCGGCCAGCGCCAGGAGGAGCAGGATCGCCACCTCGACGGAGAACACCTCGGGGAACCCGAAGGGGGCGCCGTAGCCGCCGACCCGGAAGTGGAACCCGGCGAAGGGCAGCAGGTCGTGGATCGAGCGCGTCCCCAGCGTCTGGTCGACCGACAGCGACTCGGCCCGGGGGAAGAACGGGAGGCGGGCCACGAGGCCGGCCGACGTCTGCGACAGGAACCCGGCCACCACGATGGTGACGACGGTCAGCACCAGCCGGGGCGCCTGGAAGAAGCGCCGCACCAGCGACAGGTCGAGGACCACACCGACCAGCGCCGAGAGGCCGAGCCCGAGGAGGAAGGCGATCGGGAACGGCACCTTGGTGTACTGCACGAAGTCGAAGGTCAGGATGGCCCCGGCGGCGCCGATGGCCGTCTGGGCGAAGTTGATGACCCGCAGCGTGCGGTAGACGAGGATGATCCCGGCCGCGGTGAGGGCGTTGACGAGGCCGTAGACGACGCCCCGGAACAGGATGGCGGCCGGCGTCCCCCGGCCGGCCCCGCCGGCGCCGGGGAGGAGCACCTGGGTGTAGAGGGCGATGACCATCACCGCCAGCGCCCAGCCCAGCGCCGCCCGGCGGGCGCCGTTCACTTCTGGCCTCCGGGCTGTTGTTGGGCCGGCGGGGCGGGCGGCAGCGCCGACGGCTTGAGCTGGCCCAACGAGAATGTCACGTCGGTGGCACCCTGGGCGCTGGTCGTGTGGACTTCTTCGCTGATGATCATGCCGCCGAGCTGGGTGGCGACGATGTAGCGGTAGGTGCGGGGCGGAGCGGTCTGGCCCGTCCCGGAGAAGGTCTGCGTCGCCTCGACGACCCAGCCGTCGACGACGTCGCCGCAGGCGTCGACCCGCTCCCGC
>DASYFF010000284.1:0-15975 GCA_036498605.1 Acidimicrobiia bacterium
ACCGGTCGGCCTGCCGGCTCGACCCGGCGCACCAGGCCGAGCTGCTCCGTGCGGCACAGGAGATCCCGGAGTCGGACGCTCGTCGTGAGTTCTCCATCACCCTGAGCGGTGACGAGACGCCGGTCTCTGTGCGGGTCCACGCGGGGTCCGAGCACGTCCGTTTTCCGGGGGTCGTGTTCGAGGTCGTCCCGGGCCGTCGCCGGTCCCGCCCGCCCGCCGCCACATCATTGCCCGGACTGGTCGGAGCCTCGCCGGCCTGGACGACGTTCTGCTCGAAGGCAGTACCGCTGGCCGGTGGCGGCGTACCTGTCCTGCTGGTGGGCGAGACCGGGGTGGGCAAAGCGGCCGTCGGCCGGGCGCTGCATCAGATGAGTGGACGGTCGGAGCTCACCGTCCTCGACGTCGCGTCGGCCCCGACCGATGGCGAGGGGGCGTGGCTCAAGGTCCTCCGGGGGGCGCTCGAAGATCCCCAGGGCAGTGTCATCATCCGCCATCTCGAGCTCTGCCGCCCCCCGCTGGCGGCCGCCATTGCCGGCGAGATCGATCGGGCCCCCTCGGGTGGGGGTCGCTTCTTCGCCACGATCACGCTTGGGGCCGCGCCCGCCGAGCTCGGGCCCCTGCTCGGCCGGTTCGGGGTCCGGCTCGAGATCCCTTCACTGGACGGGCGACGCGCCGACATCCCGGTCCTGGTCCCGGAACTGCTGGGCCGTCACACCAGCGATTCGTCCGTGCGGTTCCACCCACTGGCGGTGGCCGCCCTGGCCCGGGCCGATTTTGCCGGCAACGTGCGGGAGCTCGAGAACGTGATCGTCCAGGTCCTCGCCCGGCGCCGCAAGGGTGACGTGCTTCCCTCCGATCTTGCCGCTCTCCTGCCCGATCGCGGGCCGGGTCAGCTCAGCCCGAGGGAACGGGCCGAGCGGGGGGTCATCGTCGATGCCCTGCGAGGAGCCGACAACAACAAGGCGGCCGCCGCGGCAGCCCTCGGAATCTCGCGCCCCACCCTCTACCGGAAGATCAGGATCTACAAGATCGACGCTGTCTGACCCGGCCGGGCCGAACTCGATGAGGAGCCTTCGCTCGGGGCGACCTCGACCCGGGTGTCGGAGAACGTCGGGTTGTTTCCCATGTCGCCGAAGGCGGTGCGGGTGATGGCGTTGACCGTCGCCGCCCCCGGGTTGAGCTTGCGCCATTGCCCGACGGGGCAGACGACAACACCCCGGGCCACGAGGTCGCCGCTGCCGATTCTGGCCACCGCCTGGATCTCGCCCCGTTCGTTGAAGATCCGGACCGGCTGGCCTTCGTCGATCCCCCGGGCTTCGGCGTCGTCGGCGTTGATGATCAGCGACTGCTCACCCTGCACCCGCCGCTGATAGTCCATGTTCCCGTACTGCGAGTTCAGGAACGAATGGGCCTTCGGCGAGATCATCCTGAGCGGGTAGGCGCTGCCGTCGCGGTCCTCCTCGGGTGCCACCCAGCCCGGCAGCGGGTCGACGGCGTTGCCGGGCTGGAACTCGTTGTAGCCCTCCCGGAACACCGGGACCACGAAGTTGCCGGCCTGTTCGGCCATCGAGCTGTAGAACTCGCACTTCCCCGACGGGGTGGGGAAGTTGCCCTCGGCGTGGGGGGCGTACTCATCGGGACCGGGAAGGTTGAGCCGGGCCCAGCCAGTCTCCTTGAGCGAGTCGAGCGTGATCCCTTCCAGCGCCGGTGCCGACCAGTCGTAGGCGGCCAGGGCCATCTCCTCGTCGGAGAGGCGGTACCAGTCGTCCTCCAGCCCCATCCGCCTGGTCAGCCGGCGGAACTGCTCGACGTTGGAGATCGCCTCTCCGAGGGGCTCGATGGCCGGCTGGTTGAGCGAGATGTAGAGGTGGCCCCAGGAGAACATGATGTCGAACTGCTCGAGCTGGGTGGTGGCCGGCAGCACGATGTCGGCGTAGTCGGCGGTGTCGGTCAGGTACTGCTCGCTGACCACGGTGAAGAGATCCTCGCGGGCCAGGCCGGCCGCCGTCTTGGCCTGGTTCGGCGCCACGACCATCGGGTTGGAGTTGTAGACGAAGAGGCCCTTGATGGGCGGGTCGAGGCCGAGCTCGCCGGTGAGCGCCGGACCGAGCAGCCACTGGTTGAGGACCCTGGTGCCGGGCCGGATGAGGTCGGGCCGCTGCAAGGTGCCCCACTGGAGCGGGAAGGCCCACAGGGGCAGCTGGAGGATCCCGCCGCCGACGTTGCGCCAGGCACCGGTCAACCCCGGCAGGGAGGCGATGGCCCGCATGGCCTGGCCGCCGTTCACCTGCCGTTCGATGGCCACGCCGACCCGGATGGCCGACGGCTGGGTGGTGGCATACTCCCGGGCCAGGGTGATGATGTCGTCGGCCGGGATGCCCGTGATCTCAGAGACCCGCTCGGGCGGGTAGTCCTGGACCCGCTTGGCCAGGTCCTCGAAACCGACCGTGTAGTTGGCGATGTAGTCGTCGTCGACGAGACCCTCGGCGATCATGACGTGCATCATCCCCAGCGCCAGCGCGGCGTCCGTCCCCGGCCGGATGGGGATGTACCAGTCGGCGCTCTGGGCCGTGCGGTGGCGCAAGGGATCGATGACCACGACCTTGGCCCCCCGTTCCTGCGCCTCCTTGATGAACGGCCACATGTGCAGGTTGGTGGAGCGGATGTTGCAGGCCCACAGCAGGATGTACTTGGAGTGGACGAAGCTCTCGGGGTCGAGGCCGGCGGTCGGGCCGAGCGTCATGAAGTAGGCCGTGCAGGCCGACGAGTCGCAGAAGGTCCGTTCGCTGACCGTCGCCCCGATCCGGTGGAAGAACGGGTCGCCCACCGTCAGGCCGTTGAGGATGCCCTCGGTGCCGAGGTAGCTGTAGGGCAGGATGGCCTGCCCGCCGTACTCGTCGATGACCCCCTGGAACCGGGTGGCGATCTCGTCCAGCGCCTCGTCCCAGCTGATCCGCTCGAACTGCCCTTCGCCCTTCCGCCCGACCCGCCGGAGAGGGTGGAGCACGCGGTTGGGGCTGTAGGTGTGGTTGGTGTAGTCGTTGACCTTCACACACAGGCCACCCTGCGTGAACGGGTGGTCGGGATCGCCCCGGACCTTGGTCGCCTTGCCGTTCTCGACCGTGACGAGCATGGCGCAGGTGTCCGGACAGTCGTGCGGACAGGCACCGCGCACGGTCCGGATCTCATCGGTCAGGCTCATGAAGTGCCCCCCTTGTGAAGGAGTGTCGCCCCGGATCCTGCCGGGCGGCACCCCTCGTTTGGTGTAACGATCTTTCACACTTCGCGGCCGCGACGCCAGCGTCAGTGCCCCGGATCGCCGCTCCCGCCGTCCGAGTCCAGCCGGTCGAGGAGCTCGTCGAGGTCGAGGATGTCGACGGTCGTGCACACCCCGAGCAGGGAGCCGGCGTCGTCGACGACCGGCAGATGGTCGACGTCGGCCGCCAGCATGGCGGCGAGGGCCTGGCCGATCGTCCAGTCGGCCCGGCCGACCGGGGCGTCGGCCCGCATCACCTCGGCCAGGGAGGTGGTGCCCCAGGCGGCCGGGTCGACCGTCAGCACGTCGGTCAGGAACAGCATGCCGGCGTAGCGGCCGTCCTCGTCGACGACGGCCACGGCCCGGCGGCGGGCGGTGGCGACGTGGGTGGCGAAGAACCGGGCGATCGTGTCATCGGCCCCGGCCGTCGCGCCGTCGGGGACGAGCACCGATCGGATGGGCAGGCCCGATCGTTCCTCCACGTGACCGGTCCGCCGCCGGCGCTGGTAAGCCGACACCGACGCCGTCCCCATCACGAGCTGGGCCACGACGGCGGTGAGCAGACCCGGCACGACGAAGCCGGGGCGGCCGGTGGCCTCGGCGACGAACATCACCGCCGCCAGCGGGACGCGGTAGCCGGCGCCGAGGAAGCCGGCGATGCCGAGCACGACGAAGAGGGACTCGTTGGGCCCGCCCACCACCCCGCCGATGAGCCGCCCGGTGAGGGCCCCCTGGACGACCAGCGGGACGAACAGGCCGCCGGCGCCGCCGCCCCCGACGCTGGCCGTCGTGGCCACGACGCGCAGCGTCGCCAGCAGCGCCACGGCGGCCAGGGAGCGGTGCGGATCGAGCGCCCACTCCACCGCCCGGTACCCCGGCCCGAGGGTGAAGGCCCGGCCGTCGAAGGCCGATCGGGACACGACGACGAGGGCGCCGAGCACCACCCCGGCGGCCAGGGCCCGCCCCCAGGCCGGCCCCCTCGCCGCCCGGTGCTTGGCCTGGGCGATGAGCCAGGCGAAGAGGCGGGCTCCGACCCCGCAGGTGAGGCCGACCACCACCGCGCCGACCAGGTCGGTGAGATCGACGGGCGGCCGCCCGCTGACGGGGATGAGCGGGTCGGTGCCGTGGATGGCGGCGAAGACGGCGTAGCCGGTGGCTCCGCCGACCAGGGCCGGGAGCAGGGCGTGGCTGGCCAGGTCGTCCTGGTAGGGGACCTCGAGGGCGAAGACGGCGCCGGTGGCCGGGGCCTTGAAGATGGCCGCCACGCCGGCCGCCGCGCCGGCCACCAGCGCCGCGTGCCGGTCGACGCCCCACAGCACCCGCTTGAGGCGGCCGTGGACGAGGACCCCCAGGGCGGCGCCGATGTAGATCGACGGACCCTCGAAGCCCATGGCCCCTCCGCCGCCGAGCGTGGCCACGCAGGCCACCACCCGGCCGGCGACCGGCCGGAGTGCGAAGCGGGCCTCGGGGTCGGGCACCGCCTTGATGTATTCGTCAGCCGTCGAGGGCGTCGCTCCGTCCGCCAGCCACCGCAGCGCGGCGGCGGCCACCAGGAGGCCGGCCAGGGGAGCGACGACCTCCAACCAGACCGGGGCGGTGGTGACCCGGGCCAGGATCGCATCCGAGGTGACCGACTCGAAGGCGGCCACGGCGAGGCCGGTCAGGCCGCCGATCACGGCGGCGATGACGACGATCTCCCGGGTCCGGTCGAGGAGGTGCCGGAACTCGGCGCCCCGCCGGTCGAAGCGGGCCCCCCCGACCGTCACAGCGACCAGCCCGTGGCCCACGCCTGGTCCGGCACCTCGCCGGCGGCCGCGGCGAAGGCCCGCAGGGCCCGGACCATGGCCCCCCGGTGGCGGCCGGGCATCGCCTCCAGGACCCGGCTGATCTCGGCCCGCCGGCGGTCGGTGACGGCGGCCACCAGGCGCCCTCCGGCGGCCGTGGCCGCCACCTCCACCTCCCGCCGGTTCGCCGCCCGGTGCCGGCGGGAGGCCAGCTTGCGGGCCACCAGCCGGTCGCACAGGCGGGTGGCCGACGACGGTGCGCAGCCGAGATGGTCTGTGAGCTCCGACATGCCGAGCGGACCGTGGGCGCAGAGCAGCACCAGCGTCCGGTACTGGGGGAGCGTCACGTCCTCCGCCACGTCGCCCAGCGACCGGGCCGAGACGGCGACGAGCACCCGGGAGGCCGACAGGACCGCCTCGGTCACCTCGTCGAGCGACAACTGTTGCATCACCGAAAGATTGTAGAGCAGCAAACAAACTGGCTGGGTCCAGGCTGCAGCTCGCCGTCAGGCTGGCCCGTCTCCGGCGGTCCCCAGATAGGCCTGGCTGACGCGGGGGTCGGTGCGCAGCGCGGGGGAGGGGCCTTCGAGGACGATGCGGCCGTTCTCGAGGACGTAGCCGCGCGCCGCGAGGTCGAGGGCGGCGTCGATGTCCTGCTCCACGACGAGGACGGCGGTGCCGGCGGCGGCGATGGTGGCCAGGCGTTCGAGCAGCGTGTCGACGACGTTGGGGGCGAGGCCGAGCGACAGCTCGTCGATCATCAGGAGGGCGGGGCGGCCCATGAGGCCACGGGCCACGGCGCACATCTGCTGCTCGCCGCCCGAGAGCTGGCCGGCGGGGCGGTCGAGGCGTTCGGCGAGGCGGGGGAACAGCTCCAGCATGTGGGCGACGTCGGTCTCGACGTCAGCGTCGCGGCGGTGGTGGGCGCCGACGAGGAGGTTCTCCCGCACCGTGAGACCGGCGAAGAGGCGCCGGCCCTCGGGGACGTGGGCGATGCCGAGCCCCACGATCGCCTCCGGCCGCTGTCCGGCCACGTCCCGGCCCCGCCACCGGACCGTTCCGCCGCCGGGCCGGATCTGGCCCGACACGGCCCGCAGCAGCGTCGTCTTCCCGGCGCCGTTGCCGCCGACCAGCGCCACGATCTCGCCCTCGCCGACGGTGAGGTCGACCCGGTCGAGCACCGGCACCCGCCCGTAGCCGGCCTCGAGGGCGGAGACGGCCAGGAGCGCCTCACCCATCGGGGTTCTCCCGGCGCCGGCGGGCGAAGCGCTGGCCGAGGTAGGCCTCGACGACCCGGTCGTCGTCCAGCACGTCGCCCGGCGCGCCCCGGGTCAGCACCGCCCCCTCCCGCAGGACGAGCACCTCGTCGGACAGGGCGACGATGGCCGCCATGTTGTGCTCGATGACGAGGACGGTGGTGCCGTCCTCGTCCCGCAGGCGCCGGATGAGGGCGACGGTGGCGGCCACGTCGTCGGGCCGCAGCCCGGCCATCACCTCGTCGAGGAGCAGGATCCTGGGCCGCATGGCCAGCGCCCGTCCGAGCTCGAGACGCTTGAGGTGCCCGATGGGCAGCGTGGCCGGGCGGGCCTCGGCCACGGCGGCCAGACCGACCCGCCCGAGCACGCCGTCGGCTTCCTCGAGCCCCCGGGCCACCGAGGCCCCGGTGGCGAACATGGCGCCGCAGGCGACGTTCTGGCGGACGGTGAGGTCCCGGAACGGTTTCACCACCTGGAAGGTGCGGGCCACGCCGGCCCGGGCCAGCCTCGACGGGTGGGCGCCGGTCAGGTCCCGGCCGTCGACCGCCACCCGGCCCGAGGCCGGGGCGATCTGGCCGGTGACGACGTTGACGAAGGTGCTCTTGCCGGCGCCGTTGGGGCCGATGACCCCGAGGATCGTGCCCGGCTCGACGGTGAGGGACAGGCCGTCGAGGGCCCGCAGCCCCCCGAAGCGGCACGTCACGTCGGAGACGGTCAGCCGGGCGGTCACAGCCGGTAGGCCCGGACGGTGTCGAGCAGTCCGAGGCGCCGTTCCCGCCAGGCGTCGGCCGAGCAGCGCACGACGCCCTGGGGCAGGAAGACGACGGCGGCCACGATGATGGCGCCGAACACGATCAGGTGGGTGCCGAGGAAGTGGCGCCGGAGGTACTCGTCGAGCAGGCGCAGCGTGAAGGCCCCGACCACCGGGCCCGACACCGTTGCGGCGCCGCCCAGCACGGCCATGACCACCATGAGCACCGTGATCTCGACCGAGAAGAGGCGCTCGGGGTAGATCGTCACCTGCTGGAAGGCGAAGACGCCGCCGGCCAGCGCCGTCAGGGCGGCGGAGAGGGCGAAGGCGGCCAGCTTCGCCGCCGTGGTGCGGACCCCGACGGAGGCGGCGGCCGCCTCGTCGAGCTGGATGGCCCGCAGGCCGTAGCCGAAGCGGCTGCCGGACACCGCCGCCGACACCGCCACCGCCGCCACCAGCACGGCGAGGGCGTACCAGTAGAAGCCGGTCGTGCCCGGGTAATGGGTGGTGGCCCGGGCACCGAGCGTCGGGATCGTGATCCCGGCGCCGCCGCCGGTGAGGCGGGGCAGGTTGACCACCACCTCCCGGAGCCCCTCGGCGACCCCGAGCGTGGCGATGGCGAAGTAGTGGCCCCGGAGCCGCAGGACGGGCAGCCCGACCAGCGCCGCGAACGCCGCCGACAGCACGGCGGCGACGGCGACCGACGGCAGGAACGGCCACGATGCCTTCGTCATGAGGACGGCGACGCTGTAACCGCCCAGGCCGAAGAAGGCGACGTTGCCGAAGCTGGCGTAGCCGGCGAAGCCGCCGATGATGTTCCAGGCCGAGGCCAGCGTGGCGAAGAGCAGGACGCTGGTCATCGTCCGCACGTCACCGGGGGCCAGCCCGGCCGGGAGCAGGCAGAGCACGGCGAAGGCGGCGGCGGCCACGACGGCACCGGCCCGGGTCACCGGGCCTCCACCCTGGTCTCGTAGAACGGCCGGCCGAGCAGCCCCGACGGTCGCACTGCCAGCACGGCGATGAGCACGGCGAAGGCGGCGGCGTTGACCAGGGTGGTGGCCAGGTACTGGCCGACGAAGGCCTGCACCAGCCCGAGGAGGAGCCCGCCGGCCAGGGCGCCGCCCATGTTGCCGAGCCCGCCGAGGACGGAGACGACGAAGCTGAACAGCGTGTAGCGGGCGGCGTCGGGCGGGGAGAAGGTGCCGACCATCCCGACGAGGACGCCGGCCGCTCCGGCCAGGGCGGCGGACAGGCCGAAGGTCACGGCGTAGACGTGGCGGACGTCGATCCCCATGAGCCGGGCGGTGGACCGGTCCATCCCCGCCGCCCGGATGGCCCGACCGGTCCGGGTCCGTTCGACGAAGACGACGAGCCCGGCGGTGCACACCACGGCGACGCCGAGGGCGACGAGCCGGCCGTAGGGCACCCGCACGTCGCCCAGGGCCAGCGACCTGGCCGCCCAGCCGGTGGGGATCGAGCGGTAGTCCGACGTCGCCACCTTGACGAAGACGTTCACCGCCAGCAGCTGGAGGCCGAAGGTCAGGAGCAGCGTCATCCACACCGGGGCGTTGACGACCAGGTTGACGAGCCCCCGCTGCAGGCCGTAGCCGACCACGAACAGCACGGCGGCGGCCACCAGCATCCCGAGCAGGGGATTGAGGCCGAGCGAGTCGTGCAGCTCCCAGCCGACGTAGGCCCCGGCCACGACGAAGGCGCCGTGGGCGATGTTCACGATGTTGGTGACGCCCCACACCAGCGAGAAGCCCAGCCCGACGAGGGCCAGGATCCCGCCCTGGAGCAGGCCGTTGACGGCCGCCTGGAGGAACTCCGCCATTACGTGGCCGCTCCGCCCCGCCCGGCAGTCAGCGGGCCGGCCAGCGCAGCGCCGCCGTCCCCGCCGACTTCGGCCAGACCGTGACGGCCTTCCCCGACTGGATCTGGACCACCGCCATCGGCTTGGTGGCGTTCTTCCCGGTGGGGTCGAAGCGCAGCGGCCCGAAGAACGACGCCTGGTCGAGCGCCGCCAGGGCGTCGCGGACCTTGTCGGCGTCGAGGACGCCGGCTTTCCCGATCGCCTCCACCAGCGCCAGGCAGGCGGCCGAGGCCTCGGCGTTGTGGTACTCGGGGTCGCGGCCGTAGCGGGCCCTGAACGCGGCGGCGTAGTCCTTCGCCGTTCCGAACCAGGCGTCGCTGCCCTCGGTCTCCGTCGTCCACTGGCTGGAGCCGAGCACGCCCTCGGCCGCCGCCCCCAGCGTGGTGACGAAGTCGGGCGTCGGGGGCGCCACCGTCTCCCCGAAGGCGGACGGGCGCAGCCCGAGCTCGCCGCTCTGCTTGACGATGGCGATGCCCTCGGCGAGGTGGACGGAGCCGAGGACGACGTCGGGCTTCCCGCCCCGGATCCTGGTCAGGGCGGCCGACACGTCGGTCGTCCCGTTGGGGACGTACTGCAGGTCGGCCACCGTCATGCCCTGCCGGCCCGCCTCGTCGCGCCCGGCGGCCGCCGCCGTCTTCGAGAACCCGTCGTCGGCCGACACGATGGCCACCGTCTTCGGCTTTGGGTCGGCCAGCTCGGCCAGGGCCTTCACGATCGACGACAGGTAGACGCTGGCCGGGGACAGCACGGCGAACGTGCGCCGGTACCCCTTGGTGAAGATGGTGTCGTCGGCGCCGGCCGAGTCGACCATCACCTGCCCGTTGCGTTCCACCACCGCCGCCGCGGCCGACGTCGACGCCGAGCCGTAGGGTCCGAGGAGGAACTTGCGACCCTTGTCGTTGAACTGGTCCACCAGGTTGGCCGCCGTGTCGGGCGTCGACGTGTCGTCCTGGTAGGTGATGGCCAGCGTGTAGGTGGTGTCGCCGACCTTCAGGCCGCCCTTCCCGTTCACCACCTGCTGGCAGATCTCGTAGCCCTCGCGGGTGAGCACCCCCTCCCGGGCCTGGGTGCCGGTCAGCGACAGGGCGGCGGCGAGGGTGAGCGTCTTCCCCCCGCCGTCCTTCGACTTCGCCCCCGCCGACCCACCGCCACCGCAGGCGACCGCGGTCAGGCCGAGCACGCCGGCCAGCATCGTGGTGCCCCTGCGACCCATGTCCATCACCTCACGCTCACCGTGCTGCAGGATGCCGGCACCGTATGTGCGCCACGTCACAGAAGCAACGTGCATTAGCGTGGGTGCTCCGGGCCAGGGAGGAACGTGTGGGTGAGGACGAGCTGACGGCCGAGCACGACCATGAGCACGACCATGAGCACGGCGACGAGGAGGAGTACCCCGTCGACGAGGCGGTGATCCTCGAGGGGGTGCAGCTCCTCGGCGACGCGGTCGGGGCACTGTCGGGCGACGACGTCGACCGGCTCCTGCGGGGGCTGCCGGGGCCGGCGGCGTCCGAGGCGGTGAAGGAGCTCCTCGGCAACAAGCTCGACCCCAGGCGGTTGAAGAACGCCGGGGCGCTGCTGGCCGGCACCCTGAAGAAGCGGCCGATCGGCCGCCAGGCCATGACCGTCGAGAAGCTCTCGACCGCCGTCTTCGCCACCTTCGAGACCGAGCTCGGCGACCGCTTCGAGAACCCGTCGCTCGACGACCTGCGGGAGGTGCTCGACGCCGTGCTCGCCGACCACCCCGCCGGCGGGGTGCGCTGCACGCTGGCCTGGGTCGTGGCCCAGGGGATGCCGGCCGCCGAGGCGGCCCGCGACCTGCTCCGGAGCGACGACCGCCTGCGCCTCCCCGAGTGGGTCGACGCCTCCCCCTGATGCCGTGAGCGACCGGTTCGCCGTCGCCGCCGCCCTCGACGGCGCGGGGTGGCATCCGGCCGCCTGGCGGGCTGCCAGCGCCCGGCCCGGCGAGCTGTTCAGCGCCCGCTACTGGACCGATCTCGTCGAGTTGGCCGAGCGTGCCGGGCTCGACTTCGTGACCATCGAGGACGCCCTCACCGTGCAGTCGGCGGCCGGGCGGGGGATCGACGACCGGGTCGATCAGGTGCGGGGCCGGCTCGACGCCCTGCAGATCGCGGCCCGGGTGGCGCCGCTCACGACCCGCCTCGGCCTGGTGCCGGCAACGGTGGTGACCCACACGGAACCGTTCCACACCGCGTCCCTGGTGTCGACGCTCGACCATCTGTCCGCCGGCCGGGGCGGCTGGCTCCCCCGGATCTCGCTCGACGAGAGCGAGGCGGGCCACGTCAACATCCGGGCCGTCCCGGCCTCGACCGAGGAGGCCTGGGCCGAAGCGGGCGACGCCGTGGAGGTGGTGCGCCGCCTCTGCGACAGCTGGGAGGACGACGCCATCATCCGCGACGTCGTCACCGGCCGCTTCGTCGACCGGGACCGGCTGCACTACGTGGACTTCGACGGCCCGTTCTTCTCCGTCAAGGGCCCGTCGATCGTGCCCCGCCCGCCGCAGGGCCAGCCGGTCGTGGCCGCCCTGGCCGGTGACGACGCCTCGCTCGCCTTCGCCGCCGCCTCCTGCGACGTCGTCTTCGTCACTCCCCACGACGTCGACGACGCCGCGGCCCGGGTCGCCGCCGTGCGCCGGGCCGAGCAGGCCGTGCACCGCTCCGGGGCTCCCCTCGTCGTCGTGGCCGACGTCGTGGTCTTCCTCGGCTCAGGCGCCGTCGCCACCAAGGCCCACCTCGACGAGCTCGACGGCGCCGAGCCCCGCTCCGACGCCGCCGTCTTCACCGGTCCGGCCGGCGAGCTGGCCGACCTCGTCGAGGCCTGGCGTCAGCGGGGCGTGCAGGGTGTGCGGCTGCGGCCCGGGGTGGTGACCGACGATCTCGCCGCCGTCGCCACCGACCTCCTGCCCGAGCTGCGCCGGCGGGGGGTCATCGGCGAGCCCGGCTCCGGCCTGCTCCGACAGCGGCTCGGCCTGGCCCGGCCGGCCAACCGCTACGCCCGAGCGCGGCAGTGACGAAACAGGTCGTCCTGGCCGTGCACTTCCCCGGGGTGAACAACACCACGGTCTGGAGCCGGCCCGACTCCGGCAGCCAGATGGCCTTCTCCTCCTTCGCCCACATGGCCCGCAAGGCGGAGGAGGGCATGTTCGACTTCTTCTTCCTGGCCGAGGGGCTGCGGCTGCGGGAGCACCGGGGGAGGATCCACGACCTCGACGTCGTCGGTCGCCCCGACAGCTTCATGGTCCTCACCGCCCTGGCCGCCGTGACCGACCGCATCGGTTTGGCCGGAACGCTGAACTCCACGTTCCGCGAGCCCTACGAGGTGGCCCGCCAGCTGGCCACGCTCGACCACCTCTCCGGGGGGCGGGCGGCGTGGAACGTGGTGACGTCCTGCGACGCCTTCACCGGGGCCAACTTCCGGCGGGGCGGCTACCTCGATTACGCCCTGCGCTACGACCGGGCCCGGGAGATGCTCGAGACGGCCCGGCTCCTGTGGGACTCCTGGGCCGCCGGCGATCCGTTGGCCGACAAGGAGTCCGGCCGGTTCGTGGGGCGGGGCGACGCCGGCGCCTTCACCCGTCACGGCGAGCTGGTCGACATCGCCGGGCGGTTCAACGTCCCCCGCTGCCCGCAGGGGCATCCGGTCATCATCCAGGCCGGCGACTCCGACCCCGGCCGGGAGCTGGCCGCCGCCACCGCCGACGTGATCTTCTCCCAGCACTCGACGTACGACGCCGGGAGAACCTTCTACGCCGACGTCAAGGGCCGGCTGGCCCGCTACGCACGGGCGCCGGAGAGCCTCAAGATCCTGCCCGCCTCGACGGTGGTGGTGGCCGACAGCGACGACGAGGCCCGGGAGATGGCCCGGGAGATCCGCCGCCGGCAGGTGAGCCCCCCGACCGCCATCAACTTCCTGGAACAGGTCTGGAACCGGGACCTGTCGGCCTACGACCCTGACGGCCCCCTGCCCGACATCGACCCCGACGTCGAGACGTCAGCCCTGGCCCAGGGCCGGGCGACGCGCTTCGACGACCGGCTCGGAGTGGCGAAGCGGTGGCGGGGGATCGCGGAGGCGAAGAAGCTCAGCATCCGGGAGCTGGTGATCGAGGTTACCGCCCGGGGCGGTTTCGTCGGAACGCCGCAGCATGTGGCGGCCGAGATCGACCGTCACGTGCAGGACGACGCCTGCGACGGATTCATCTTCATCCCCCACCTCACGCCCCACGGGCTGGACGACTTCGTGGACCGGGTCGTGCCCCTGCTCCAGGAGCGGGGGGTGCTGCGCCGCCGGTACCGGCACGAGACGCTCCGGGCCAACCTCGGGCTTCCCGATCCCGTGCTTCCCGATGCTTGGCTTCACTGAAGGCCGGCCACGGTGGCCAGCCCGTCCTCGTCGAGGATCTCGACCTGGCCGTAGCCGATCTTCACCAGGCCGTCGGCCTCGAACCGCTTGAGGATCCGGTTGACGCTCGTCCGCTGGTGGCCGACCAGCTCGGCCAGCTGGTTCTGACTCAGGCGGACGACACCGTCCTCGGCCCGACGGACGAGGACCTGGGCCACCTGGGCCTCGAGGCCGCCGGCCAGCAGCTCCACGACCCGGAACCAGAAGCCGGCCACCCGGGCCGAGACGGAGTGCAGCCACCGCCAGGCGAGACGGGGTCGCTGCTCCAGCAGGTGGTGGAGGCTGAGGGAGTCGAAGGAGAGGATGAGCGAGTCCTCGATGGCGATGGCGTCCCACGGCACCTTCATCCGCAGGAAGAGCGAGATGTCGCCGAGCACGTCGCCGGGCCGGAGGATCTGGATGACGACCCGGCCGGTCCGCAGCGTCCGGGACAGTTCGAGGGCTCCGCTGCGCACGATGTGGATGCGGGTCGGGGCCTGCCCGATGCTGTAGACGGTCGCCCCGGCCGGATAGTGGTCTTCCCGGATCAGCGCCAAGAGCTCGTGAACGTCGTCAGGCGCCGGTGGCGAGAGATCGGCGGGCCCGAGCCAGTCGGTGACCCACTTGGCGTGTCGGTTGGCGGCATCCACCCCACCATGATGCCCCGACGGGGACGCTCCACTCGGCCTGAAGGCGGGCACCCTACGCCATAGTTCTACCCGCCATCAGGCCGAGCCGGAACGTTGAGGGAAGCAGATCTCAAGATAACAACTCGAGTGGAGTTGTCACTCTTCATGGTCACCTGGCGCACCATCGCAAACCAGAATGTCTTTTAGAGCACATTCCGCCCGAAGTGTCGCCTAGCGCACACTCTTTGTTGAAAGCCCTTGTGAATTCAGGGCCCTCGGCGAGGAGATTGCACTGCTTGGCGTCCGGCCGGAAATATTCCGTTGCATATCGGCCCCGAAATGGGCAGGTTGTCCCCTGCAGCCCCATTTGGGCCGCTTGTTATGGCTGCACAACGGACGTACGGACCAAAGGAGTGCTTGGTCAGTTCGACCAGCCCGTAGCTAGCTAGTTACCTTGAAACTAGTCAATTGCGACTGGAGCGTCAAGGGAGCTGGCCCCAACGAATCAACTTCGGAGGAGCACCGTATGACTGCTCTTGACACCCACGTTGGTCGTCGCCAAGTCCTGAAAGGGATGCTGATCGCCGGGCCGACATTGGCGATCGCAGCCCGGATCGGATTGCCCGACGGCACAGCCGGAGCTTTCCCGACGAAGACCGATGAGGTGCCTGACGTTCAGGACTTCACCGACATCTTCGTCGCTGGCGAAACCCCCACCGTCTACGACCTGTTGATCGAGATCAAGCCCGACAACCGGGTCTACTTCGAGCTGCCCCGCCAGGACATCGGCCAGGGCATCATCACCACGATCACCATGATGGTGGCCGACAACCTCGATGTCCCGTTCGAGAACATGGACACCACCCTGGCGCCGGCCGAGCAGCGGCTGGCGGCGGCGCAGATCACCGGTGGTTCGCACAACACCCGTGTGCTGTGGGACCCCGTCCGGGTCATCTGCGCCCGCATGCGGGGCCAGCTCATGGCCGCCGCCGCCCAGAAGATGGGTGTTCCGACCAGCTCGCTGCGGACCGAGAACGCCCACGTCGTGGCCACCGACGGCCGGAAGCTGTCCTACGGCGAGCTGACCGCCGACGCGGCCAAGCTGCCGAACGCCCCGACCGCGCTGCCCAAGAAGTCCAGCGACTTCAAGATCATCGGCACGCCCCACACCAAGTACAAGGCGGCCGACATCGCCACGGGCAAGTGGCAGTACACGACGGACCTGTTCTCGTCGAAGCAGTTCAAGCCGACGGTGCTGGCCATGGCGGCCACCCACGGTGCGTCGGTCGTCTCGATCGACGACGCGGCGGCCAAGGCCATCCCGGGTGTGATCGCTGTCACCCACATTCCGGGCATGCCCGACTACCTGATCCCCGAGGCCGTGGCCGTCGTGGCTGAGACGACCGGTATCGCCAACAAGGCCAAGAGGGCGCTCAAGATCAAATGGAGCGCCGGCCCGATGGACAACCTGTCGGACGCTCAGATCGACGACGTCCTCAACGGGATCATCGACAAGGTGACCTCGCCCGGTGAGGGCGTGGAGGGCACCTTCCGGTGGCCGTACGTGCCGCACGCCCCGATGCAGGAGAACGCCGCCTGCGCCGTGGTCAATAAGGACTCGGCCGAGATCTGGGGTTCCGACCAGATCCCGAACACCGGCCAGCGCCACGTCGCCGAGACGCTCGGCATGAAGGTCGAGCAGATCAAGTACAACGTCATCCCCGGCGGCGGTGCCTTCGGGCGCCACCTGTTCCACGACGAGATCGTGATGGTGGCCCAGATCGCCCAGCGGGTCGGCCAGCCGATCAAGCTGCAGTGGATGCGGGAAGAGGGCATCAAGCACGGCCGTTGCCGTCCGGTGTCGATCCACCACATCAAGGGCACGGTCAGCGGCGGTGACGTCGTGAGCTGGGAGCACCGGATGGCCTGCCCGGAGATGGACCTCCGGCACGGCCTCGGCGACGTCGCCACCGGCTACGTCACCGAGTACAACAACGAAGGTGCCTGCCAGTACTTCTTCACCCACACCCA
>DASYFF010000285.1:0-3857 GCA_036498605.1 Acidimicrobiia bacterium
ATGCTGTTCTCCATGAGCGTGGCCGAGAACCTCCGCCTCGGCACCGACGGTGCGTCCGCCGACGACCTGGCCGCCGCCCTGGCGTTGTGCCGGGCCGAGTTCGTCTTCGGCCTGCCCCACGGGCTCGACACCCGGGTCGGCGAGCAGGGCCTCACGCTGTCGGGCGGGCAGCGCCAGCGGCTGGCCGTGGCCCGGGCCGTCCTCGGGCGGCCGAGGATCCTCGTCCTCGACGACCCGCTCTCGGCCCTCGACGTCCACACCGAGGCGTCGGTCGTCCGGGGCCTGGAGCGGGCGCTGCGGGGGACGACGGCGCTGGTCGTGTCGCACCGGCCGTCGACGTTGGCGCTGGTCGACCGCGTCGTGCTCCTCGACCGGGGCGTGATCGCCGCCACCGGCACCCACGCCGACCTGCTCAAGGCGGTGCCGGCCTACCGGGTGATCCTGTCCGACCTCGGGCCCCCCGAGAACGGCACCGCCGAAGCGGTGGCCGAATCCCCCTCCGGGGGGCGGTCATGAGCGCCGCCGCCTCCCGACCGGGCGACAGCTGGCGGGGCATCGCCGACGACGACCGCGACGACGTCGAGGAGACGGTCACCGCCGGACTGGCCGGGCTGTTCCGGGCCCGGAGCCGGCGGCTCCTGGCCGATCTGCTCCGGCCCCACCGCGGGGCGCTGTTCCGGGTCGGGCTGCTGGTCGTCGTGTCCCAGGCGGCGGCGCTGGCCGGGCCGCTGCTGGTCCGCCTCGGCATCGACCGCGGCATCCCGCCGCTCCTGCCCGGGGGCGGCGGTGATCCCACTGCGCTGCTCGTCGTCGTCGCCGCCCTCGGAGCGGTGGCCGTGATCCAGGCCGTCACCTTCCGGGCCTTCTTCTTCCAGTCGGGCCGCATCGGTGAAGACGTCGTCCTCAGCCTGCGGGGCCGCCTCTACGACCACGTCGGCCGCCTCAGCCTGTCGTTCCACGAACGCTTCACCTCGGGACGGGTCATCGCCCGGCTCACCTCCGACGTGGAATCCCTCGGCGAGCTCATGCAGGAAGGGCTGCAGGCCCTGGTGGTGGCCGCCCTGTCGGTGGTGTCGATCGGAGCGGTGCTGGTCGTCCTCGACCCGCCCCTCGGGCTCATCTCCCTGGCCTCGCTGGTGCCGCTGTTCGCCGCCACCCGCTGGTACCGGCGGAGCGCGGAACGGGCCTACCGGGCCATCCGGGAGGCGGTGGCGCTGGTCATCATGTTCTTCGTCGAGTCGCTGTCGGGGATCCGGGCCGTGCACGCCTTCCGGCGGGAGGGCCGCAACCAGGAGATCTTCTCCGACCTCAACGAACGCTACCGGGAGGCCAACGCCGTCTCCTGGCGGCTGGCGGCCGTCTACGGCCCGGGGCTCAAGCTGCTCGGCCACCTGACCACCGTCGCCGTCCTGGCCTACGGCGCCGTCCGGGCCACGGAGGGGTCCATCACCGTCGGGACGCTGACCGCCTTCCTGCTCTACCTCCGGCGCTATTTCGACCCCATGCAGGACCTGAGCCAGTTCTACACCGTGTTCCAGTCGGCGGCCGCCGCCCTGGAGAAGATCTCCGGCGTGCTCGAGGCCGAGCCGGCGGTGGGCGAGCCGACCGAGCCGGCGACGCTCCCCCGGCCGGCGGCGGGAGCGACCGGCGGGGCCGTGACCTTCGAGTCGGTGGGCTTCGCCTACCGGCCCGGCCGGCCCGTGCTGAGCGGCCTCGACCTGACGATCCCTCCCGGCCAGACCGTCGCCCTCGTCGGCGAGACCGGCGCCGGCAAGAGCAGCGTCGCCCGCCTCCTGGCCCGGTTCTGGGATCCCACCGCCGGTCGGGTCACCCTCGACGGCGTCGACCTGCGCCGGCTGGCCGACGCCGATCTCCGCCGGGCGGTGGTCATCGTCACCCAGGAGGGGTTCCTGTTCTCCGGCTCCGTGGCCGACAACATCGCCCTCGGCCGCCCCGACGTCACCCGCCACGACGTCGAGGCGGCGGCCATCGCCGTCGGGGCCCACCGCTTCATCGCCGCCCTTCCCGCCGGCTACGACACGCCGGTGGGCAAGCGGGGCGGTTCGCTGTCGGCCGGCCAGCGCCAGCTGGTGGCCTTCGCCCGGGCCTTCCTGGCCGATCCCCGCGTCCTCATCCTCGACGAGGCCACCAGCTCCCTCGACCTGCCGACCGAGCGCACCGTCCAGGCGGCCCTGGGCCGGCTGCTGGCCGGGCGCACGGCGGTGGTCATCGCCCACCGCCTCTCCACCCTGGCCATCGCCGACCGGATCCTGGTCATGGAGGGCGGCCGCATCGTCGAGGACGGCCCGCCCGCCGACCTCGTCGCCGCCGGCGGCCGCTACGCCGAACTCCACGCCGCCTGGCGCCACAGCCTGGCCCAGCCCGCCTGAACGTTGACCGCCCTCGCCGGGCACCGGTAGATTCCGCTATGACCGAACGCTCAGTCAGAGCGTGGCCATCCGACGAAAGGCCTTCTCATGGTGGGCGTCCGGCTGGTCGAGCTGTTCTTCTTCGTGGCCTGGGCGGCAGGGTTCTGGGTGTTCTGGAAGTACACCCGGCGGGCGCTGCTCCTGGGCGTGTACGTCGGGTGCACCCTGTCGTGGACCCACGACTGGACGCTGGCCGGCCCCGAGATCTGGCGGATGGACTTCCATCCCCACACCATCTGGATCGCCACCTGGGGTTCCCGGCCCGAGGCGCTGTGGGCCCCGCTGTCCTACGGCGCCTTCTTCGGCTTCGGCGTCTTCGCCTGGCTCCGCTACGTCGAGGCGCCGCTGCGGGCCCGGCTCGGCGGCTGGCGGTACCTCGTCGTCTTCCCCGCCGCCTTCCTCGGCAACGTCGTGGTGGAGGGCGCCATCATCCAGTGGGCCCACACCAACCGTTACCACCAGCCCCACAACTGGCTGGTGTTCAACCTGCCCTGGCTCCACCTCGTCACCACCGGGGCGATGCTCGCCGGCATCCTGTTCTTCACCGTCGAAGCCGTGCGGGTCTTCGAGTACTTCGGCTGGCACGACCTGGAGCCGCCCGGCTCACCCGAGCCGGTCCGGCCCGATCGGGTGTCGACAACCGCCGGCCGAGTGCTCACCGCTCAGCCCGACGCCCCGCCGACCGTCGTCCCCCGCCGGGTGCGGACAGCGATCTTCGTCGTCGGCGTGGCCCTCCCCCAGGCCGGCCTCACCTTCGCCACCATGCTCGCCCTCTACCTCTACGACTGGATCCACATCCCCCTGCACTAAGGCCGATCCAGCCGAGCTCCTCATAGCTCAGGATGTGGGCCACGACATCGCGCACCGACCAACCGGCGCACAGCGACGGGGTGGCCCACTGCTGAGGGGTCAGTGTGTCGAGCAGGTCGGCCAGGTCGCGTCGTTCGTCGGTGGCAAGGGCCATGCAGTCGGCGGCCACGGTCAGGTACCACCGAGCTGCCCGAAGCGGTGCAGATACAGCGGCCAGCCCTCCTCGCCCGACAGCGCCGATGCGGCGCTCTCCCAGCCCGCGCCGTGACGGGCCAGTCCGGAGTGGCGCAACTCGACGTGGGTGTGGTCGTCATCGATGGCCGAGAACCGCACCTCGACCTCGCTGACCCGGTCCTCCCGGTCCTCGATCTGCCACCGGGGACTGATCAGCCAGGCCAGGACCAGACGATGAGGCGGCTCCACCACCTTGACGCGGGCGAAGACGCAGATGCTCCCGTCGACGCCCCGGTCGTAGACCCGGCCCCCGGGCTCGGCCTCGAGGACGGTCTCGGCGATGTCGACGGCCAGGAGGTTGTGGTGACGGGGCTTGATGCGGTCGAACTGCTCCGTGAACACCGAAAAAGCGCGATCGAGCGGCACGGCGACGTCGATCGCCAG
>DASYFF010000286.1:0-12515 GCA_036498605.1 Acidimicrobiia bacterium
CACGTCGGGGTCGTTGGCCAGGGCGGGGTCGAAGGCCTCCTTGAACGGGATGAGCGACTCCGCCCCGTCGATGAACGACCCGTAGGCGTCATTGGCCGACTTCTTGTCGAGCCCGAAGCCGAGGACGGGGACCTTGAAGTTCTGGCGCTCCATACCCTGGAACATCCGGGCGTAGGAGAAGGGGTCGAGCCCGGCCAGGATCGACTTGGCCCCGGCGGCCCGCATCTTGACGATGATGTCGCTGTAGTCGGCCTTGGTGATGTCGACCTGCTCGACATCGACCGGCTTGATGCCCTCCTCGGCCAGCGCCTTGAGCATGGCGTTCTGGAGCGGGGCGATGAAGTTCACGTTGACGATGATCACGCCCGGCGCCTGGACGCCCAGGTCCTTGGCGTGGTGGCCCATGGCCGTGCCGTGCAGCTCGAGGCTGGCCATGGTCGGGTAGGCCAGCGGGCTGTTGAACTGGGACGGCACCGACAGCCCACCGATGACCGGAACCCCTTGCCCGGTGAGGAACTTCGTCTCCGGCTCCTCGCCCGACGGCGACGTCCAGCCCACCATCCCGAGGATCTTCTGGCTCAGCAGCCGCTGGCTGCACTGGTGGGCCCGGGAGGGGTCGAAGGCCGAGTCACAGTCGAGCAGGCGGAGCTTACGGCCCTTCACGCCGCCGGCGGCGTTGACCTGGTTGAAGTAGGAGCGGACGACGTCGCGTTCGACGGTGGCGTCGACCGGGCCGGTCTCGTCGTAGATGCCGCCCACGGTGATGAAGTCAGGTGTCACGCCCTCGTCGGGGCTGTCGGGGCCCTTGTCGCCCACCGCGCCCGACGCCGGCGCCGCGCCGGCCCCCGACGCCGCCGGGCCCGACGGAGCCCGGGTGGTGGCGGTCGTCTTCCCCGCCGTCGCCCCGCCGGCCTTGCCGGCCGCCGATCTGGCCGCCGGCGAAGCCGACGCCGCCCCGCCCGTCGCACCGGCGGCGCTGCCGGCGCCACCGCTCGTCGCGCCGGCCGCCGCCGGAGCGGATGACGCCGCCGCCCCGCCGGCCGAGCCGGTGTCGGTCGTGGCCGACGCCGCCCCGCCGGTGTCGGACGGCGCCGCCGCCGACTGGTCACCGGCGCCGACCCCGCCGTCCGGCGTCGTGGCCGACGCCGCCCCCACCTGGACGACCTGGTCCTTGGGGTGGCCGAGCTGGGCGGCCAGCGCGCCACCCAGCACCAGCGTGGCCACCACGCTCAGGGTCATGAAGACGATGGCGATCCGTTCCCGAACGGAACTGCTGCCCATACCGGGTTCCTCCCCTGAGCGATCAGTAGGTTCTGGTGTTCATCGCGGTGCGAGCCGGCCGGCCAGCGCCGGCGGCACCGCGCCACCGACGTAGAGCTGCCTCGACACCGACGGGATCTCACCCTTGGAGCTGGAACGGTTGACGAAGAGCATGTAGGGCCCGGGCGGGAGCACCGTGTTGCCCGGCACCATGACGGTCACGGAGTCGCCCGTCCGGCTGACGACCGGGACCTCGACCGACCGCTGGTCGCCGTCGGTGAGGTGGGTGGCCGACGGGTTGCGGACCAGCACCACCCGGCTGATGTCGGCGGCGTCGGTGGTCTTGATGGTGAGCGGCTGGTCGTAGCCCACCGAGCGGTTGACGTCGGTGATCACCGGCCGGTCCCCCCGGAACAGGTAGGGCGGCGAGTAGATCGAGAACGTCGGGTCGCTCTCCGGGCCGGTCCAGCCGAGATTGTCCTTGAACGAGTCGGACGCCGCGCCGTACATGGTGTTGATCGGGGCGTGGCCGCCGACGAGCACCCGCCCGTCGGGCAGCAGCACCGCCGAGCTGTGGTAGGACCGGTTGCGGGAGTCGACCGCCACCGGCTTCCACGTCTTCGAGGTCGGGTCGAACAGCTCGGCCTGGGGCACCGGGTCGCCGGAGCCGGGGAGCACGACCTCCTCCCGGTTGGCGCCGTTGACGGTCAGGACCTCACCGGTCGGCAGCACGACGCCCGAGGAGTACCAGCGGCGGTGGTTCAGCCGGCCGGTAGCCTCGCTGGTCATCGTGTCGCCCTTGGCGGTGTCGACGGTGTTGATGACCGACGAGTCGTCGGCGATGTAGGTGCTGGGCCAGGTGCCGAGGACGCCGCCGGCGGAGAGGAACTGCGCCCTGGTGTACTTGCCGCTCTCGTCGGGCCGCAGCGGCAGCATGACCGAGAACGACGAGCCCCGGAACCCGACCGGCAACGGGCCGACCATCGGGACGCCGAGCGGCTTCCACGTCTTCGACACGGTGTCGAGCACCGAGGTGAGGTTCCAGACCGCCTCGTCGTAGCCCTCGCCGCCGGGGTTCACGACCTGGCCGGCGGCGTCGTAGTAGACGTTGCCGTCGGGCAGCACATGGATGCGGGGGAACAGCGGCAGCGACTTCTGCGCCGTCGGGCCGAGGTCGGTCCACTGCCCGGTCTTCGGGTCGTAGATCTCGGTCGAGCGCTCGTTGCGGCCGGACTCGGCCGGCTTGTCGGTGTAGACCGGCTTGATGTGCTTGCCGACGCCGCCGGTCACGAGGACCCGCCCGTCGGACAGGGTCACGACCGAGGGGTACCAGCGGCCGTGGTGCATCGGGCTGCCCACCCGCCAGGTGTCGGTGGCCGGGTCGAAGATCCGGGTGGTGTTCATGCCCTCGAGCTCGACGAGGCCGTAGTTCGTGCCGGGGACGGCCGGCTCCTCGTAGTAGGTCGTGCCGCCGGCGACCAGCACGGTCCCGTCGCTCAGCTGCACGAACGACGAGCAGAACAGGTCGCCGTCGTTCTTGGTGTTCTCGTTGTTGTGGGGCACGGCCCCGCCGGCCAGGTAGCGCGGCGACGCCCCGTTGGGGTTGGCGCCGCCGTCCTCCGGGCTGGGAACGGTCCACTTCGGCGTCGGGCCGGAGAGGTCGAGCACCCGGCTCTGGTCGTTCTGGGCCGTGTGGCCGAACTCAAGAGCCGTCGAGTACTTCACGTTGTTCATGCCCTCGAGGCCGTCCCAGTAGACGATCCGGCCGTCGGGCAGGACCGCCACCGACACCGCCGCCGGCTTGCACTTTGGCGCCGGGTCCTGGGCCTTGTCGCACCAGTGACCGTCGGGCTCCACGATCGGCGCGGCGAATGCGCCGACGGCGGACGGGTCGGCTCCCGCCATGTCGGATGGGGCCGCCCCGGCCCCCGAGGCCACCCCCAGCGAGGCCACCCCCCCAACGAACGGCAAGCTCATCGTGGCGATCGCCGAGGCGATCGCGAGCGTTCGGCGCATTTCCCTCCCGGATCTGCAGACAAATGGGCGCTACGGGCGCGAAGGGTCCAGAACGGCACCCTATGAATTCCGCTATGCGGAAGTCAAGTTCTAGATTTCGGGACATACCTAGCGTTAAGCTCCCCCAACAGTCCAGAACGGCGGAACTTGTCATCCCGGAAGGGGACGGATCGCGGTGAGCGAGGCGCCCGGCGCCAACGGGCACGACCGCGGCACGCTCGGCACGATGCGCAATGCCGGGGTGCTGCTGCAGCTGCTGTCGGAAGGGCCGCTGCAGGTGTCGTTCACCGAGCTCTCGGAGCGGTCGGGCCTGTCGCCGTCGACCGCCCACCGGCTGCTGCGGTCGCTGATGCTGGCCGGTCTCGTCCAGCAGGACCCCCGGACGTCGCGCTACTCCCTGGGCCTGCACGTCGTGCGGCTGTCGGAGTCGTACCTGGCCCGGCAGCCGGTGCTGAGGGCACTCGGGCCCTACCTCGTCGAGCTCCGGACCCTGACCGAGGCCAGCGTCCTCGTCGGGCTGCTCATCGGCGGGTCGGTCCTCTATGCCGACCGGGTCGACGCCGAGCAGGCCGGCGGGATCTTCCGCCAGACCGAGCGGTTCCACGACGCCTACGAGACCGCCGCCGGGCGGGTGCTCCTGGCCCACGCCGACCAGGCGACGTGGGACGAGGCCCGGTCCGGCACCCTCCTGGGGATGGCCTTTGACGCCGCCGACCGGGAGGCCTGGGCCGCCACGCCGTGGCTGGCCGTCGAGCGCACCGAGCCGTCGGGGGCGGTGGAGATCGCCGTGCCGGTGCGGGACCGGGGCGGCCGGGTGGTGGCCGCCCTGTCGGCCATGGCCGGCGCCAAGTTGCTCTCGGAGGACGTCCACGCCGAACGGGCCGCCCTCCTGCTGCGGGCGGCCCGGGCGGCGGGGCAAGCTGTCGGGGATGTCTGACACCGACGACTGGCTGGAGCGCTGGCGGACCGAGGCGGAGACGCTCCACTGGGAGCGGCCCTTCGACGCCGTCACCACCGGAGACGGGGCGGAGCGGCGCTGGTTCCCGGGCGGGCGGCTCAACGCCGCCGTCAACTGCCTCGACCGGCACCTGCCGGCCCGGGCCGACCAGGTCGCCATCCACTGGGAGGGCGAGCCGGGCGACCGACGATCGCTGACCTACGGCGAGCTTCACGCCGAGGTCGTGGCCGCCGCCGCCGGACTGGCCGGTCTCGGGGTGGGACCGGGCGACCGGGTCGCCCTCTACGTGGGCCTGATCCCCGAGGCGGTGGTCACGGCGCTGGCCTGCTCCCGGCTGGGAGCGGTGCATGTGCTCATGACCCAGGCGCTGCCGACCGAGGCCCTGGCCGATCGGCTGGCCGAGGTCCGGCCCCGGGTGCTGGTCACGGCCGACGCCGCCTGGCGCCACGGCATGCTGGTCCCGCTCAAGGCCCGGGCCGACGAGGCGCTGGCCGCCGTGGGGTCGGTCGACGCCACGGTGGTCATCCGCCGGGCCGGCCTCGACGTGGCCTGGTACGAGGGGGACGTCGGCTACCAGGACCTCCTGGCCGCCGGACGGGCGGCGGCGGTAGGCGAACCCGCCGCCGCGGGCGCACCGGTGGCGGTCGCCTCCGACCACCCGCTGCTGGTGATGCAGCTGGCCAACCGCCCCGGCCACCCGACCGGCATCGTCCACGGCACGGCCGGCTACCTGGCGGCCACGGCCGCGCTGCACCGCGAGGCCCTCACCTCCTCGCCGACGGACCCGATCTTCTGCGCCGTGGAGTTCGCCTGGGCCGGGCAGTCGCAGGGCGTGTACGGGCCGCTGGTGGCGGGCGGCACCACCGTCCTCTTCGAAGGGATGCTCGACACGCCCCGCCGCACCCGGACGTGGGAGCTCATCGACCGCTACGGGGTCCACACGTTTTTGACCACGCCGTCGGTCGTCCGCAAGCTCCGGACGTGGGGCGAGGACGCGCTCTCCGACTTCGCCCTCGACTCGCTCCGCCTCGTCGTCACCGGCGGCGAGCGGCTCGACGCCGCCGGCGCCGACTGGCTGATGAAGCACGTGACCCGGGGCCGGGCCGTGATCGCCGACGGCTGGGGCCAGCTGGAGCAGGGCGGCCTGGTCACGGTGACGCCCTTGCCGCCGGCGGCGGCCGGCCCGCCCGACCCCGGCGCCGACGTCCTGCTCCCGGGCGGGGAGCCGGCACCGGCCGGCGTCACCGGCGACATGGTCGTGCGCCGGCCCTGGCCCGCGACCTTCGTGGCCCTCGAGGGCGCCCACCACCCCCTGGCCGACTACTGGGACCGCCACCCCGGCCTGTTCACCACCGGCGACTGGGCCCGCCGGGAGGCCGACGGCACCGTCGTCTGCCTCGGCCGCCAGGACCCGATGATCAGCGTCTCGGGGCAGCTGGTGTCGCTGACCGAGCTGGCCGACGTCCTGCGCGACCATCCGTTCGTGCGGAAGGCCGAGGTGCGCCGGGTCGACACCCCCGAATCGCCGGAGATCGTCGCCTACGTGGTGCTGGAGGAAGGGGTGCCCCGCAGCGCCGGCACCGACACCGAGCTGGTGGCCCACATCCACGACACGATCGGCGGCCTGGCCCGCCCCCGCCGCATCGTCTACGTCGACGCCCTCCCCGGCGACACCAACGCCGACTGACGGCGTAGAGCGGCGTTCAGCGGCGCTCGGTGCGGTGGTAGCCGTCGGACGGCGCCCACCACTCGATCACGAGGTGGTCGGGCGGGTCGCCGACCCGGATGAGCGTGAGCTCGCCGATGTCGACCCGGAAGAGGTGGAAGGGTGAGGGCGGCTCGACGCCGTCGTGCTCCTCGGCGGAGACGGCGGCGAAGTGGCGCAGCATGTCGGGGTCGGTGATCTCCACCGCTCGGCCTGCGAGGCGGGCGTCGCCGAGTTTCAGCTCGAGGTCCACCGGCGCCGAGTGCAGCTCCAGGCGGGGATCGCGCTTGAGGTCGAGGGCCTTGAGCGAGCGGTGCATCATGCCCAGCCACACCTCGCCGTCGCGGAAGGCGGCCTCGTTGCCCGACAGGCGCGGCGACCCGTCGGCCCGCAGGGTGGCCAGCACCTTGTGCTTGTGGGCTTCGAACACCTCCTGCACGACGGTGGCCAGTTCGGGGACGGCGGCTTCGACCTCGCTCCAGCTCGGCATGGCGGCGCGGCCCTCAGCCGGCCAGCGGCCGCAGGGCCTGAGCGACCGGCTCGAGGACCGCCGGGGTGTGGGGCGGCGGGAGGTACACGACGGCGAGGTCGAGGCCGACGTCGGCGTAGGCGGCGGCCTCGTCGACCACCGGCCCGACATCGCCGTCCTGCGGCAGCCGGACGTGGACGGAGGTGGTGATCTCGTCGACGTCGCGGCCGATGGCGGCGCAGTGGCCGGCCAGCACGTCGCGCTTGTGCTTGAACACGTCGGGCCCGCCGCCGGGGATGTTCCAGTGCTGGGCGAAGCGGGCCACGGCCCGCAGCGTGCGCTGCTCGCCGCCGCCGCCGATGCAGATCGGCGGGTGGGGCCGCTGGACGGGCTTCGGCTCGCAGCGGGCGGCCGTGAGGCGGTAGTGGCGGCCGGCGAAGTCGGTGGTCTCGTTGGACAGCAGCGAGACGATGATCTCGCACGCCTCGTCGAAACGGTCGAAGCGCTCCCGCAGCGGTGGCAGGTCGATCCCGTAGGCCGAGCACTCCTCCTCGTTCCAGCCGGCGCCGATGCCGAGCTCGAGGCGACCCCCGGAGATGATGTCGAGGGTGGCGGCCATGTTGGCCAGGACCGCCGGGTGCCGGTAGACGTTGCCCGTCACCAGCGTGCCGAGCCGCAGCCGCCGGGTCGCCTGGGCCAGGGCGGTGAGCGTGACCCAGCCCTCGAGGCAGGGCCCGGTGTGGTCGGAGAAGATCGGGTAGAAGTGGTCGAACGTCCAGCCCGACTCGAACAGGTCGATGTCGTCGGCCTCCCGCCACACCGCCAGCATGTCGGCCCAGGTCGTGCTCTGCGGAGCGGTCTTGAAGGCGAAGCGCATCAGTTGTCCCTCCCGGTCAGAACGAGCAGCAGCCCGCCGACGATGGCGGCGTTCTTGAGGAACTGGATCTGCTGGGCTTTGCGCTCCGCGCCGTCCAGCTCCCAGTAGGGGTGCCCCGCCATGGTGGTCGGGATCATGGCGGCCACCAGCCCCAGCGCCGCGAGCCGCGGGACCTTGTTCAGGATGAGCGCCGCCCCGCCGAGCACCATGGCCGCACCGTTGCCCCGCACCGCCAGCGCGGGATCGATCGGCAGCCCGAGCGCCGCCGCCTTGTCGACCCTCGACCCCGGCTGCCAGGCGGCGTCGAAACCGAGTTTCACGAACATGACGCCGAGCAGCGCCTGCCCCGCCCGCCGCCCGGTCCAGTGGATGACTCCCATGCGATCGACGTTACTTTGGTGCCGGACGGGTATCGGCACGGAGGGGGGCCACATGAAGGTGCGAGTCGATCCGGAGAAGTGCCAGGGGCACAACCGGTGCTACTCGCTGGCGCCGGAGCTGTTCGACGTCGACGACTACGGGTACGCCACGGCCGCCGGGGACGGGGCCGTCCCGCCGGAACTGGAGGAGAAGGCGAGGCTGGCCGCGGCCAACTGCCCGGAGTACGCCGTGATCCTCGAAGACGAGGGCTGAGCGGTGTCATTTCGGGGGACACCCCCGAACCCCCGGGCTTCGGTCGAGGACTGGGCCACCGACTACGACATCTTCGACCCCACCTACTGCACCGATCCCGGCCCGATCTGGGCCGACCTGCGGGAGCGCTGCCCCATCGCCCACAGCGAGCGGTGGGGCGGGTCGTTCCTGCCGACCCGCTACGACGACGTGGCCGAGATGGCCCGGCTGGTGCCGGCGCTGTCGAGCCAGGAGTTCGTCGTCGTGCCGCCCGTCCCGCTCATCGATCCCGACACCGGCGAGGTGCTGCGGACCCGACCCTACGCCCCGCCGATCTCGTCCGACCCGCCGTTCCACACCGCCGCCCGCCGGCTGATCCTGCCCGCCTTCTCGCCCCAGGCGGTGGCCGGGCACGAGCCCTACACCCGGGCGCTGGCCCACCGGCTCGTGGACGGGTTCGCCGGCCGGGGCCGCTGCGACGGGGCGGTGGAGTTCGCCCAGCAGATCCCGCCCAAGGTGATCGCCCATCTGATGGGCCTCGACGAGGACCGGGGCGATCGCCCGGGGTCTGGGGTGTCCCCAGAAACATTCATCGAGTGGGTGCGCAACATCCTGGAGTTCGGCGCCACCGATCCGCCGCTGCGGGTGGCCACCGGCCTGAAGATGTTCGCCTTCTGGGGCGAGGAGGTGGCCAAGCGCCGGGCCCAGCCCACTGGCGACCTCATCTCCTGGTTGCTGGCGCAGGAACTCGACGGCCAGCCGATCGACGACGAGCACGTCATGTCGACCTGCAACCTGCTGCTCATCGCCGGGATCGACACCACCTGGAGCTCGATCGGTGCCGCACTGTGGCACCTGGCCGCCCACCCCACCGACCGGGAACGGCTGGTGGCCGAGCCGGAGCTCCTGCCCATCGCCGTCGAGGAGCTGCTGCGGGTCTACTCCCCGGTGACGATGGGCCGCCTGGCCATCGAGGACGTCACCGTCGACGGCGTCACCATCCCGGCCGGCAGCCGGGTGCTCATGAACTTCCCGGCCGCCAACCGCGACCCGGCCCAGTTCCCCGATCCCGACACGGTGGTCATCGACCGGGCCCACAACCGGCACGTGGCCTTCGGCATCGGGATCCACCGCTGCGCGGGGTCGAACCTGGCCCGCATGGAGATGCAGGTGGCCCTGTCAGTGTTCCTGGAGCGGATACCGGAGTTTCACCTCGACGACGTCGGGGCGGTGACCTGGTGCGGCGGCCAGGTGCGCGGCCCGCGGACGCTGCCGCTCGTCTTCCCCACGCCCTGAAATAAACCTCGTACGCTCTTGCCATGAGCGTCGTCGAGCCGATCTACGCCTCCCGGGTCCTCAAGCTTCCGCTGGTGACCCCCGACGGCGATGCCATCGGCCGGGTCGACGACCTGGTGATCGGCCCGCCGACCGGGGAGACCGCTCCCATCCTGTTGGGCCTGGTGGCCCAGGTGGGGCGGAGACGGATCTTCGTCACCGCCGCCCGGGTCCGGCATTTCGAGACCTCCGGGGTCGTCCTCACCAGCACCGCGCTCGACCTGCATCCCTTCAAGGGGCGGACGGGCGAGCTGCTCCTCACCGACCTCCTCGATCGCCCGCTGCGGGGCGAGAAGGTGCTCGACCTGTCGATGCGACCCCGCACCTCGCTCTACGGCCGGTTCGGGGTGGCCGAGGTCATGCTCGGCCGGCGGCGGGCGCTGGGGTTCTCGGCCCGCATGCGGCGGGTGCCGTGGGAGGAGGCAGCCGAGCTGTTCGACGTCGGGGAGGCCGCCGCCGAGCTGGTGAAGCTCCGGAGCCTCCACCCGTCGGAGACCGCCCGGCACATGCAGGACCTCTCCGACGAGGCCCGCGAAGACCTGGTCGACGCCATGCAGGACGAAGACCTGGCCGACGTCCTCGAGGAGCTCCCCGAGGAGGACCAGGCCGAGATCCTCGAGGCCATGGAGCCGGAGCGGGCCGCCCGGGTGCTCGAGGAGATGGAGCCCGACGACGCCGCCGACCTCCTCTCCGAGCTCGACAAAGAACACCAGACCCGCCTCCTGGAGGCGATGGACCCCGAGGAGGCCGACCCCCTCCGCCGCCTGCTCATCTACGAGGGCCACACCGCCGGCGGTCTCATGACCCCCGAGCCGCTGGTGCTGCTGCCCGACGCCACCGTGGCCGAGGCGCTGGCCCGGCTGCGGGCCGAAGAGGTGCCGGCGGCCATTGCCTCCTGCGTGTTCGTCACCCAGCCGCCGACGCAGCCCCCGACCGGGATCTATCTCGGGGCGCTGACGTTCCAGCGGCTGCTGCGGGAGCCACCCAGCACCCGGCTGGCCGACCTGGTCGACGGGGAACCCGAAGCGGTCCATCCGGGGCTGTCCGAGATCCAGGTGGCCGAGCGGCTGGCGGCCTACAACCTCCTGTCGGTGCCGGTGTGCGACGAGTCGGGCTTCCTGCTCGGGGCGGTGACCGTCGACGACGTCCTCGACCGGACGCTGCCCGTCGGTTGGAGGACACACCAGTGAGGCGCCCCGCCGACCTCACCACGCCCCGGGCCGGGCGGGGCATCGGCCTGCACTACGACCCCGAGGCGTTCGGCCGGTTCTCGGAAGGGATCGCCCGCACGCTCGGCACCGGCCGCTACCTCGTGGCGCAGACGGTGATCGTGATCGTGTGGATCATCGTCAACATCGTCGCCGCCGCGCTGCGCTTCGACCCCTATCCCTTCATCCTGCTCAACCTGGCCTTCTCGACCCAGGCGGCCTACGCCGCTCCGCTGATCCTCCTGGCCCAGAACCGCCAGGACGCCCGGGACCGGGCCCAGCAGGACGAGGACCGCCGCACCGCGGCCCGGACCCAGAGCGAGACCGAGTACCTCGCCCGGGAGGTGGCCAACATCCGCATCCTCGTCGCCTCGCTGCCGACGGCCGAGGAGCTCACCACCGCCCTGGAGCGCGTGACCGAGGCCATCGAGCGGCTCTCCCCGCCGGCCGCCTCGCCGGCACCGGCGCCGGCCCGGGCGACCGTGGGCCGCGACGCCTCTACTGGTTGACCCCCACCAGGTCGATCACGAACACCAGCGTCTCGTTGGGTCCGATCACCGGCGGGTAGCCGCTGGGTCCGTAGGCCAGGTCGGGCGGGATCACCAGCTGGCGACGGCCGCCGACCTTCATCCCCGGCACCCCCTGGTCCCAGCCTTTGATGACCTCGCCGCCGCCGAGCGTGAAGCTGAACGGCTGCCCCCGGTCCCACGAGGCGTCGAACTGCTTCTTGGTCGAGTAGGCGACGCCGACGTACTGGACGGAGACCTTCTGGCCACTGGCCGCCTCGGCCCCCTTGCCCACGATGAGGTCCTTCTTCTCGAGGGTGGTGGGCGGGTTGCCCGACGGCACCGTCACCTCGGGCTTGCCGCCGGCGGAGGCGGAGCCGGAGGTCGAGGCCGAGGCCGAGGCGGAGGTGGAGGCGGAGGTGGAGGCGGAGGTGGAGGCGGAGGCGGAGTCACCCCCGCTCTTCTTGTCCTTCCCGCAGGCGGACGGGCCGAGCGCCACGGCGGCGGCCACGGCGAAGAGCAGGACGAAACGGACAGTCGGGCGCATGGCGGAAGAACCTAATCGACGGCGGTGAAGCGGCCCGGGCACTCCTGCCGATGCCGAGGGAACCCGTCTCAGAAACCTCAGAAACCTCATTGGCTACCAATTCCTGGACGACATCCTGGCGGCGGCTGGTGCTGGCCGTCGCCTGCCTGGCCACCGTGGTGGCCGCCACCGCACCCGGCGCGGCCCGGGCCGCCATCGATCCGAACGACCCGGCGGTGGTGGTCCGGCGGATCACCTTCCCGGTGGAGGGCCCGGTCTCGTACCGGGACGACTTCGGCGATCCCCGGGCCGGGCACACCCATCAGGGCAACGACCTGATGGTGCCGAAGCTGCGGCCGCTGCTGGCCGCCGCCGACGCCACGGTGCGGCGGATCTTCGTCGACAACGGCATCGCCACCCAGGGCAACATGCTGGTGCTGCGCGACGCCGAGGGCTGGGAGTACTGGTATCTGCACATCAACAACGACACACCGGGCACCGACGACGGGCTGAATCCCCCGGCCTTCGCTTTCGCCCCCGGCATCGAGGTCGGCACCCGGGTGACCGCCGGCCAGGTCGTGGCCTTTGCCGGTGACAGCGGCGACGCCGAGACGGCCGGGTCGCATCTCCACTTCGAACTCCATCCGCCGGGCAGCGGCTCGGGCGCCACCAGTTCGGGTGGGACCGGCGCGGCGGTCGACCCCTACCCCAGTCTCCGCCTGGCCCAGGGCTTCCGCTTCGGCAACCACTGCGCCTTCGACACCAACTCGGCGCCCTCGCCGGCATCGGCATCGGCATCGGCATCGGCATCGGCCCCCGGCTACTGGCTCCTCGGAGCCGATGGCGGTGTCTTCTCCTTCGGCGCCGCCGGCTTCTACGGCTCCACCGGCGCCATCAAGCTGAACCGACCGGCGGTGGCCATGGCCGCCACACCGACCGGGAACGGCTACTGGTTCGCCGCCACCGACGGCGGCATCTTCGCCTTCGGCTCAGCGGCGTTCTTCGGCTCCACCGGGGCGATCCGGCTCAACCAGCCCATCGTC
>DASYFF010000287.1:0-3014 GCA_036498605.1 Acidimicrobiia bacterium
TGTCGATGTCGAGGGAAGCGGCGGTCCGGAAGAACCGTTCGAAGGTGGCGACCTTGGTCACGGGCATGGCGCCGAACCCTCCTGCTCGGCCCGCAGGACGGCCTCGACGTCGACGTCGATCTTGACGCCCTTCCCGACCAGGAACCCTCCGGCTTCCAACGCCTGGTTCCAGGTGATGGCAAAGTCCTCCCGGTTGATCTCTCCGGTGGCCAGAAAGGCCGCCCGGGTGTTGCCCCAGGGGTCGACGGCGGTGCCGCAGTACTCGATCATCAGCATCACGGGCCGGGTGACGTCCTTGACGGTCAGCTCTCCGGTCAGCTTCCAGTGCTCCCGGTCGGCGGGCCGGATCGTGAGGCTGCGGAACCGGATCTCGGGATGGTGCTCGACGTCGAGGAAGTCGGCCGAGCGCAGGTGCCGGTCGCGTTCCTCGTCGCCGGTGTCGATGCTGGCCGCCTTGACCGTCGCCGTGACCGAAGAGTGTTCGGGCACCTCGTCGATGCAGATGACACCGGAAAACTCCCGGAACCGGCCCCGGACCTTGGAGATCATCATGTGGCGGACGATGAAGTCGATATGGGAGTGGGCGGCGTCGATGTCCCATCGCCCGACAGGCGGGACCTCGAGGCCGGCGACGGTCCGGGAGGTGGCGACATTCATGGCCATGACGGTCTTCCTTTCACGGTCGGTGGGCCAGCGCGGCGACGAGGCTCTGCAACCGGTGGTCGCTGGCCTGCAGGTCGTCGCGGCAGAGATCGAGCAGAGATCCGACGTCGGTACCGTCGCCGGCGAGGAGGGCCGTTCCGGCCTCAGCGGCGGCCCGGCGGGCGAGATCCAGGCCGTCGAGCAGGCCGGCCAGACGGCGGCGGTGCTGCTCGACGGCGCACAGGATCTCGGGCATGGTGTCGCTCATTCCTGATCAGCGTCGCGCTGCCGGCCGCCGCCCGTATCCCGGAATCGCGTGGTTGCTGCGTCGGGCCGGCGCCGCCGCCCGGGCGGACTACGCGTTCCCGGGATACGACGCCCTGGTCGCGACCCGCATGCTGGCACGGTGCTACTCGAGCGGGAACGGACAGATCTGCTGGCCGAGTACGACAGCCTGGCGGTCAGGCTGGCCCGGCAGTTCCACACGCACCGGGAGTTGCGTGACGATCTGGAGCAGGTCGCCCGGATCGGCCTGATGCACGCCGCCGACCGGTTCGATCCCAGCCGGGAGCGGCCGTTCGCCGCCTACGCCCGGGCCACGATCATCGGCGAGCTGAAGCGCCACCTGCGGGACTCGTCCTGGTCCATGCGCCTGCCCCGGTCCCTCCACGACTGCTACCTGCTGGTCGTCGGCGTCCTCGATGACATGACGCAGGAGCTCGGTCGAGCGCCCCGGATCCCCGAAGTGGCGGCCCGGACGGGACTGACCGAGGAGCAGGTGGTCGAGGCCATGGAGGTGCGCCTTCCCCTCTCCATCGACGTCCCGATCCGGGGGGACCGCCATTCGATGGAACCGGCGGCCGAGGACTCGTGGTTCGAACGGCTCGAGGACGGCTCGCTGCTGACCTCGCTCCTCGCCCGGCTCACGCCCCACCAGCGGCAGGTGGTCTCGATGTACTTCTTCGACGGGATGCCCCAGGTGGAGATCGCCCGCCGGATGGGCGTGAGCCAGATGGCCATCTCCCGCCTCCTGGCCAGGTGCCTGGCCCAGATGCGCAAGCAGGCGGCGGCCCAGGGCGTGCGGGCCTGAGCGGCGGGCTAGCGCGGGCCGGTGAGCGCCCCCCGCAGGTGGCGGATGAACCAGTCCCGGGCCAGCCGGGCGACCTGTTCCAGCGCGCCGGGCTCCTCGAAGAGGTGGGTGGCGCCGGGCACGATCTCGAGGCGGGCCTCTCCGGCGAGCTGTTGGAGCGCCCAGCGGTTGAGCTCGATGACGACGTTGTCGCGGCCGCCCACGATGAGCAGCGTGGGCTGGCGGACCAGGGCCAGAGAGTCCCCGGCCAGGTCCGGACGGCCCCCCCGGGAGACGACGGCTTCGACGCGGTCGGGGCGGGCCGCGGCGCCGATGAGGGCGGCGGCGGCGCCGGTGCTGGCGCCGAACAACCCGACGGGGAGCCCGGCGCTGATCTCGTCCTCCGCCAGCCAGTCGGTGGCGGCGACGACCCGCTTCGCCAGCAGACTGATGTCGAAGCGGAGCTCGGCCGTGACGGCGTCGACCCGCTCCTCCTCGGGGGTGAGGAGGTCGGCCAGAACCGTCGCCAGACCCGCCTCCCGCAGCTCGCCGGCCACGTGACGGTTGCGGGGGCTGTGGCGGCTGCTGCCGCTGCCGTGGACGAACAACACGACGCCGGTGGCCCTCTCGGGCCGGTCGATGTCGGCGCTCAGCGCCACACCGTCGGCCGGAATGGAGACGCTGCGGTGCACGGCATCCATGGTCATCAGCTACCCAGGGCGTCGAGCATGCCATGCAGGTGGGCCACGGCCAGTTCGATGTCGTAGTACTTGCGCTGCCCGGCCCGCGACTCGGCCGCCAGGAGGCCACAGCGGTGCACCTTCTCGAAATCGCCGTAGGGGAACTTGTAGTGGCCCTTGGTGTCCTCAGGCTCGTCCCGGTCGACGCCGAGGTACCAGCGGCCGTACTCGGCGAAGCCGTGCTCCTCGAGGTAGCGGTTCTCCTGCTCCGCCGTCGGCTGGTGCTCGCTCCAGTCGTCGCGGCCGTCGAGGACGTACTTTCCGGCCTTGACGAGCCCCTTGGCGTGTTCGAAGGCCTTCTCGTTCAGCGTGACATCAGGCATGGTCTTCTCCCTTCTGCTCCAGTCGATCGACGAGGACGACGACGCGGTCGTCGCCGACCTCCACGAATCCCGAATCGACGGCCGTGTCGTATCCGGCCCCGCCCGGATCCACGATCCGCAGCCGACCGGGCATCAGCACGCCCAGCACCGGGGCGTGGCCGGTCAGGAACCCGATCTCCCCGTCGAGGGTCCGGGCGATGACCAGCGACGCCTCGCCGCGGAAGACGACCCGCTCGGGGC
>DASYFF010000288.1:0-14324 GCA_036498605.1 Acidimicrobiia bacterium
ACGATGCGGCACCCTTTGTCGTCCAGGCGGGGTGGGGTGGCGTGTAGTAAAATGAAACTTGCTCAGTTGCGATTCGCAACGTAGAGTCGGCGTAATGGTTCCTCCGACGTCCCGTTGCGAAGGGAAGCTCGCATGAGCGAAAAGAGTTTTGAACCTCGACCAGCCCTTGTGTCACTATCCCTCCTGGTCGGCATCGGTATCAGCTTGCTTCTGATGCTGGCGAGCGCCAGGGTGCTGGCGATCGTGTCCTGGGTTCTGGTGGGGGGCGGTCTGCTGGGACTCGTCGTCGTGGCCGGAGCCGTTCTCTACCGTCTCAGGGCGGAGACCGACGGGGGCGGTGGAGATGAAGAGGATCCGCCCGGCGATCCAGTTCCGAGCTTCCCCCTGTCCGGACTCGACGCCGAGCTTTTCGCGCTTCTCGACGAGGCTGCGAACGCATGACCGAGGGTCGGCGAGCGGGCTTGCGGGCGCTGCAAGGTCGCCGCGTGACGCTGGCGTTGCGGAACGGGACCCGCATCGACGACGCCCAGCTCGTCTCGGTGGGGTCGGACGGAACCCGCCACCTCTGGCTGTTCGACAACGGCGCCGACACGTTCGTGCCGCTCGACGATGTACTGGAACTCTGGGACGACTGGGAGATCAGATGACTGAGAACGATGGCATCGTCGTGTACCGCCGCGATGGCGACGTAGGGCTCGTCGAGATGAACCGGCCGCCCCACAACCTGCTCGAAGGAACACTCCTGGCTGGGCTCAGCGAGGCCTTCGCCCTGGCGGTCGACGAGGGCTGCCGCTCGATTCTGCTGTCGAGCCGTCTGCGCCACTTCTGCGCCGGCGCCGATCTCGACGCCATGGGCTCGGGCGGGCTGGGGGAGCTCGACCTGATCGGGTGGCTGCGGGCCGTGGAGGACCTGCCGGTGCCGACGGTGGCAGCCGTCCACGGTGCCGCTCTCGGGGGCGGGTTCGAGCTGGCGCTGGCCTGCGACCTGATCATCGCCGCCGAGTCGGCCCAGATCGGCCTAGTCGAGACGACGCTGGGCCTGTTCCCCCTGATGGGAGGGGTGTCCCGGGCCGTGGCCGGCGCCGGCCTGGCCCGGGCCAAGGAGCTGGCGATGCTCGGGCGCCGGCACACCCCGGCGACACTGGAGCGCTGGGGGCTGGTTAACCAGGTCGTGGCCGACGACGCCCTGGCCGAGGCCGGCTTGTCGCTCGCCCGGCAACTGGCGGCCGGGCCGACGGTCGCCTACCGGGCCGTCAAGCGGATCGCCAACGAGACGGCGGCCCATGGTGTCCACGCCGGCGACGAGGTGATCGGGGAAGTGGCGCCGGCCGTGTGGGCCAGCAGCGACCTCAAGGCCGGGCTCGACGCCTTCTTCGCCACCGGTACGGCCGACGGCGTCTTCAGCGGGTCGTGACGTGACGCGACCGCTCGACGGGATCACCGTCGTCGATTTCACCCGGGTGCTGGCCGGGCCGCACTGCGTGAAGATCCTGAGCGACCTCGGCGCTTCGGTCGTCAAGGTCGAGCCGCCCGCCGGCGACCTGGCCCGGGTGGCCGTGCCCGTCACCGGAGGGATGTCGCACTATTACGCCCAGCAGAACGCCGGCAAGCGGAACCTGTCCATCGACTTGAACTTCCCGGCCGGCCGGGAGGTCGTGGTGGAGTTGTGCGCCCGGGCCGACGTCATCGTCGAGAACTTCCGGCCCGGCACGCTGGCGTTCTACGGGCTCGACTATCCGACCGTGGCCGTCGGCAACCCGGGCGTGGTCTACGTCTCGATCAGCGGGTACGGGCAGACGGGCCCCTGGAAGGGGCGGGCCGGGTTCGCGCCCACGGTCCAGGCGGAGACCGGCTTCACCCTGGCGTTGCTCGACCATCTCGGCCTCGACGGTGCCGCGGCCCGGAACGACCATTCGTCCCATGCCGACGTCTACACCGGGTTGGAAGCGGCCGTCGCCGCCCTGGCCGGGCTGCACCAGCGGCAGGTCACCGGCGAGGGTCAGCACATCGACGTGTCCATGGCCGCCACCCTGCTCGCCGTCAACGAGCGGCTGCACGCCGTGGTTTCGGGGATCGACACCGGCGGCGAGCCGGTCGCCCTCAGCGCGGCCGACTCGCCGATCATCGGGTTGCCCGACGGTCGGATGGTCACGATCGCCGGCAGCCCGGTGTACACGCCGATCTTCCGGCGCTACTGCGCCATGATGCGCCGCACCGACCTCCTCCGCGACCCCCGCTTCGCCACGCCGCACCTGCGGCGGGCCAACGAGGCGGCGCTGCTGGCCGAGGTGCGGGCCTGGCTCATCGGCTTTCCCGACCTGGACGAGCTCGAGGCGCAGGTGAAGGTGGCCGGGCTGGCCGTGGGGGTCGTGCGATCGACCACGGAGTTCCTGGCCTCGGAATGGAGCCGGGACCGCCAGCCGCTGGTCGAGGTCGACGACGGTGACGGCGGCACCATCCGGATCCCGGCCCAGCCGTGGCTGTTCTCCGCCTCGCCGCCGCGGCGGTGGGTGGAGGTCGCCCACCGGGGTGAGCACAACGCCGAGGTCCTGGCGGAGCTGGGCCTCACGGAACGGGAGATCAAAGAGCTCGACGCGGCCGGCGTCCTGTCCTCCGAGCGCTGATGGCCCGCCGATCCCACGAGATCCTGTGGCGCCCGTCGCCCGACGGGCTGGCGGCCACCACGACCGGCCGGTATCTGCGGTGGCTCGACGAGGCCCGCGGTGTGCGGTGCGCGTCCTACGAGGAGCTCTGGCGATGGTCGGTCGACCATCTCGAGGACTTCTGGCTGTCGATCTGGGACTTTTTCGACGTCCGCTCGGCCGCCGGCTTCGACCGGGTCCTCTCCGGACGGGAGATGCCCGGCGCCCGCTGGTTCGAAGGAGCCAGGCTCAATTACGCCGAGCACGTCCTGCGGGGAGCACGCCACCCCGGACTGTCCGGACCGGTCGTCCTCTCCCGGTCACAGACCCGACCGCCGCACACGCTGACGGCCGACGAGCTGGAGGACGGGGTCGCCCGGGCCCGGGCTGGCCTGGTGCGGCTCGGAGTGGGGACCGGCGACCGGGTCGCCGCCTATCTGCCGAACATCGAAGAGACGCTGATCGCGTTCCTGGCCGCCGCCTCGCTGGGGGCGGTCTGGGCGTCGTGCGCCCCGGAGTCCGGCGGCCGCAGCGTCGTCGACCGGATTCGCCAGATCGAACCGAAGGTTCTCCTGGCCACCGACGGGTACCGCTTCGGGGACAAAGCGGTCGACCGCCGGGCCGAGGTCGAGAGCATCGTGGCGGCGCTCCCGCGCCTCGAGGCGGTGGTATGGGTCCCCTACCTGGAACCCGACCGGCCCGGCCCGCCCGCCGCGGTTGCCTGGTCGGACTTCATGGCCGAGGCAGGCCCGCTGGAGTTCGCCGCCGTCCCGTTCGCCCACCCGCTCTACGTGTTGTACTCGTCGGGCACGACGGGCCTCCCCAAGCCGATCGTCCACGGTCACGGCGGGATCCTGCTCGAGCATCTGAAGCTCAACGCTTTCCACCAGGGCGTCGAGCCGGGCGGCCGCTTCTTCTACTTCACGACCACCGGGTGGATGCTCTGGAACGTGCTCCCCTCGGTGCTGGCGCTCGGGAGCTCCGTCGTCCTCTTCGACGGGAACCCGGCCTGGCCGGACCTCGGCGCGTTGTGGCGGCTGGCGGCGGAGACCGGCGCGACCTGTTTCGGGGCCGGTGCCGGGTTCTATCTCGCCGGCCGTAAGGCCGGTCTCCTCCCGAAGGCCGACGTCGACACGTCACGGTTGCGCACGGTTCTGTCGACCGGCGCCCCGCTCCCCGCCGAGGGTTTCCGCTGGATCTACGAAGCGGTGGCGGACCACGTCCTCGTCGCCTCGACCAGCGGGGGAACCGACGTCTGCAGCGCCTTCGTGGGCGGCAACCCGATGCTTCCGGTCCGGGCCGGCGAGATCGCCGGCCGCTGCCTCGGTTGCCGGGTGGAGGCCTTCGATCCCGACGGCCGGCCGCTCGTCGGGGAGCAGGGGGAGCTGGTGGTCACGGCGCCGATGCCGTCGATGCCGGTGGGTTTCTGGAACGATCCCGACGGCGGCCGCTACCGGGCCGCCTACTTCGAGGACTTCCCCGGCGTCTGGCGCCACGGTGACTGGATCACGATCCATCAGACGGGCTCCTGCGAGATCACCGGCCGCTCCGATGCCACCCTCAACCGGGGCGGCGTCCGCCTCGGGACGGGCGAGTTCTATGCCGTCGTCGAGCAGCATCCCGACGTGGCTGACAGCCTCGTCGTCCACCTCGAAGACGAGGACGGCGGCGCCGGTGAACTGATCCTGTTCCTGGTGCCGGTGCCGGGGGCCGTCGTCGACGACGGGTTGCGGTCGAGCCTCACGGCCGAGCTGCGGCGGTGCCTGTCGCCCCGTCACGTCCCCGACACGATCGTGGCCGTCCCCGCCGTGCCTCGCACTCTGTCGGGGAAGAAACTCGAGGTTCCGGTCAAGCGGATCCTCCTCGGCGTTCCGGCCGACGCCGCCGCCCAGCGGGCTTCGCTGGCCGACCCCGACGCGCTCGACGCCTTCGAGCGCCTCGCCGCCGAAAGGAACATGCCTTGTCCGACGCCGTGATCGTCGCCGCCGTCCGCAGCCCCATCGGTCGGGCCCACAAGGGGTCGCTCGCTTCGGCCCGCCCTGACGACCTGCTCGTCCAGATTCTCGACGCCCTCTTCGCCCATCTTCCGGGCTTCGATCCGGCGAGCGTCGAGGACCTGATCGTCGGCACCGCCAGCCCCCGGGCGGAGCAGGGCTACAACCTGGCCCGTGTCGCCGCCCTCCTGGCCGGCCTGACCCAGGTCCCCGGCACGACCGTGAACCGCTATTGCGCTTCGTCGCTGCAGGCGATCCGCATGGCCGCCCACGCCGTACGGGCCGGGGAGGGCGACGTGTTCGTGGCCGCCGGCGTCGAGTCGGTCAGCCGCTATCCGACGGGCGGTCCCGACGAGGACGGGTTCGAGAACCCCCGGTTCAGCGCGGGGGGCCTTCCCGACGCCTACATCGCCATGGGCCAGACCGCCGAGAACGTGGCCGAGCGCTGCGGGATCAGCCGGGCCGACATGGACGAGTTCGCCCTCAGCTCCCAGACCCGCACGGCGAAGGCGATCGCCGACGGCTTCTTCGACATCGACATCACACCGGTTCGCCGGCCGGACGGCGCCACCGTGGCGGTCGACGACTCCCCCCGCCCGAACACGACGAGCGAAGGGCTGGCCGCGCTGCGACCGTCGTTCCGGCCCGATGGGCGGGTCACGGCCGGGAACGCCTGCCCGCTCAACGACGGCGCCGCCGCCGTGCTCGTGATGAGCCGCGCCCGCGCCGAGGAGCTGGGATTGACGCCCCGGGCGCGGATCGTGGCCAGCGCCGTGACCGGGATCGACCCCGAGATCATGGGTCTCGGGCCGGTCCAAGCCTGCCGGCGCGCCCTCGGCCGGGCCGGGATGACGATCGCCGACGTCGACCTCGTCGAGATCAACGAGGCGTTCGCCGCCCAGGTGATCCCGTCCATGCGCCAGCTCGGGATCCCCGCCGACAAGCTCAACGTCCACGGCGGGGGCATCGCCCTGGGTCACCCGTTCGGGATGACCGGCGCCCGAATCATGACCACCCTGCTCAACGGCCTGGACCGCACGGGCGGCACCATCGGCCTCGAGGCCATGTGCGTGGGCGGCGGTCAGGGAATGGCGATGATCGTCGAGCGCCTGTAGCGGGAGTTCCCGGGCCCGCCCGGGGCGGCCGCCGCGCCGGTCAGGCCGACCGGCGGGCGGCGGCCGGCTTGCGGGCCGGCCGCTTGGGAGCTCCGGGGCCGGGCAACGGCTCGAGCTCGTTGATGGTCAACTCGTCGCCGCAGACGCGACACACGGTCACCGGATCGGCGAAGTGGTCATGCCCCTTGTGCCGGAACAGCGAGGGAGGGCCCTCCTTGCCGGCCAGGTGGCGGTCACCCCACTTCACCAGCGACAGGAGGACCGGGACGAGCTCCGCGCCGATCTCGGAGAGGTAGTACTCGTAGCGGTCGGGTTTCGTCTGGTAGAGCCGCCGCTCGACGACACCGCCCTCGATCAGCGTGTCGAGGCGGTCGGTCAGGATGTTGCGGGCCACCGTCAGGTTGCGCTGCAGCTGGTCGAACCGGCGGGGACCTCGCACCCACATGTCGCGCAGGACGAGGAGGCTCCACCGCTCGCCGACGATCTCGAGGGTGCGGGCGATCGAGCAGGCCTGGTTGAAGGGACGCCGAGGCATACCTGGGAGTGTAACCGAAGTCAGTCGCGTCTTGATACTGTCTTTTCCCCGTCCTTTTTCCCGTCAGCAGAGGACGAGACCGCCGTCGACGGAGAGCGACTGCCCGGTCATCCCGGACGACTCGTCCGAGGCCAGGTACACGGCCAGTGGGGCGATCTCCGCGGGCGTGAGGAGCCTCCCCATCGGCACCCGAGCCAGGAAGCGGGCCAGCGCCTCGTCCGGTCCACCGCCGTGGGCGCGGGCCAGTCCAGCCACCAGGTCGTCGGCCAGGTCCGTCTCCACCAGGCCCGGGCAGAGGGCGTTGGCCGTGATCCCGGTGGGGGCCAGTTCGAGGGCCAGGCACCGGGTCAGGCCGATCACGGCGTGCTTCGAGGTGTTGTAGGGGCTCTGGTTCAGCGAGCCGTACTTCCCGGCGCTGGAGGCGACGTTGATGATCCGTCCCCACCCCGCTTCCCGCATGGCCGGCAGGAAGGCCTGGACGGTCCGGACGCAGGAGAGGAGGTTGACGTCGATTAGGCGCCGGAAATCCTCCACCGTCAGCGCTTCGAACGCCCCGGAGACATGCACACCGGCGCAGTTCACGAGCACGGCGGCTGCGCCCATCTCGCGGGCGGCGCGGTCGGCCAGCCGGCTGACGTCGTCGCTGTTCGTCACGTCGCAGGAGATCGCCGAGGCGATCCCCCCGGCGTCACGAATGTCGGAGGCCACCCCCTCGATCTGCTCCGCGGAGCGGGCGGCCAGGACGACCGCCGCTCCCTCGCGGGCGAAGGCGGTGGCGATCTCCCGCCCGATTCCCCGGCCCGCTCCGGTGACCACGGCGATCCGCTTCTCCAACCGGTTCATCCGACCGAGTCCCTTTCCACACCAATGAGTTGCAAAGCGGATCGGTCCGCTGCTGGCCGTGCTGGTACTCATCGTGGCGCGGTGGCGGGCCCGCCGAGCCCGGATGTGAGCCCCACGGCCGAGAGGCCAGGCCACCGCGGCTTCGCCGGGTGACCTGGCCTCTGCGCCCAAGGCCGTCGTCAACCGTTGGGGGAGGAGAGCGCCCTCTGGAGCGCTCGGCGGGTCACGACGGTGGCCAGGTGGGCGCGGTAGGGGCCGGGGGCGAACCCGTCGCTCAGGGGTTCGACGCCGTCCCCGGCGGCGTCGGCGGCGCCGTGCAGGACCGTCGGGGTGAGCTCCCGGCCGACGAGGGCGGCTTCCGTGGCAGCGGCCCGGTAGGGGACGGAGGCCACGCCGGTGACCGCAACCCGAGCCGATCGGCAGATGCCGTCGGGGTCGACGGTGAGGACGGCGGCGGCGCCGGCCACGGCATAACCCGAGGCGGGGTTGGGGATCTTGATGTAGGCGGACCTCGTGCCGGGCTCGGGGCTCGGGAGCTCGATGCGGGTCAAAACCTCGTTACCGGCCAGGGCGGAGGTGAACACGTCGGTGAAGAATCCGTCGACCGGGATCTCCCGGGCTCCGGTCCGGCTCTCGGCGTGCAGGACGGCGCCGAGGGCGAGGGCCACGGCCGGCCAGTCACCGGCCGGATCGGCGTGGGCCAGCGAGCCGCCGAAGGTGCCGCGGTTGCGGACCAACGGATCGGCGATGTCGGCCGCGGCGTCGGCGATCAGCGGGAACAGCTCTCGGAGGACGGCGCTGCGGCCCATCTGGTCGTGCGTGACCATGGCCCCGACCCGCACCGAGCCGTTGGCCTCGACCCGGCGCAGCTCCTCCAGCCGACCGAGGTCGACCACGAGACCGGGGGCGGCGAAGCGCAGCTTGAGGAGCGGCAGCAGGCTCTGCCCGCCGGCCATGAGCTTGGCCTCGTCGCCGTACTCGTCGAGGAGGGCGGCGGCTTCGCCCACGGTGTCGGCGGCCCGGTAGTCGAAGGACGACGGGATCATCGCTGGGTCTCCTTGATCACGGCCTGGGCCTCTTTGGTCACCTGGGCCTCTCGGATCGCCGCCCAGACCCGGGCCGGGGTCAGGGGCATGTCGATGTGGGTGACGCCGAGGGGCCGCAGGGCGTCGAGGACGGCGTTGGTGATGGCCGGCGGTGGGCCGATCACCCCCGACTCGCCGATCCCCTTGGCGCCGAGCGGGTTGAGGGGCGACGGAGTGACGGTGTGGGCCGTCTCCATGTGCGGCATCTGATGGGCCTTGGGGAGGCAGTACTCCATGAAGCTGCCCGACGTCGGCTGGGCGTTGTCGTCGAACGTGATGTGCTCGAAGAGCGTCTGGCCGATGCCCTGGGCGATTCCGCCGTGGACCTGGCCGGTGACGAGCAGGGGGTTGACGATGTTCCCGCAGTCATCGACGGCGATGTAGCGGACCACGTCGATCGCCCCGGTGTCGGGATCGATTTCGACCATCGCCACATGGGACCCGAACGGGGATGTGAACCGCTCCGCCTTGTAGGTACCGATCACCTTGAGCGTCGGGTCCATCCCCTCCGGCAGCCGGACGCCCCGCACGGCCTCCTGGCTGACTTCGGCGAAGGTCAGCTTCGGCCCGGCAGGGACGCCCTTCACCCCGAAGGTGGCGTTCTCGTAGACGAGGTCGTCGTCGTTGCACTCCAACTGGTGGGCGGCGATGGCCCGGGCCTTCTCCATGAGCTTCCGGGCGGCGATCTTCGCCCCCGAACCCGCGTTGGAGATGGAGCGGGAATTGAACGTCCCGGTGCCGTAGTGGACGATGTCGGTGTCGCCCTGGAGGATGTCGACGTCATCGATGGGCAGCCCGAGTTCCTCCGCCACCACCTGGGCGATGGTGGTTTCGTGGCCCTGGCCGGCGGCCACGATCCCGACCTGGGCGCTGATCTTGCCGGTCCGGGAGGCGGACATCACGACCTGCTCGTAGGATGGGCGGTCGAAGCCGAGGAAGCTGCATTCGCCGAAGCCGCAGAACTCGACGTAGCTGCCGATCCCGATGCCGACCAGCCGGCCCTCGTTTCGGGCCTCGGCCTGGGCCTTGCGGGCTGCGCCGTAGTCGAGCATCTCGAGGGCGAGGTCGAGCCCCCGCTCGTACTCGCCGGAGTCGAGCGGGAAGCCCACGCCGTTCAGGAAGGGGAACTGGTCGGGCTGGACGAAGTTGCGGCGCCGGATCTCCACCGGGTCCATCTCGAGTTTGGCGGCCACCGCATCAACGGCGCGTTCGATGAGGTAGGCCGCCTCCGGCCGGCCGGCGCCGCGGTACGTCTCCGTGGTGGTGGTGTTGGTGAGGCAGCCATGCACGTTGACCGAGGCGTGGGGGATGGAGTAACAGCCCGACGCCATGAGTGAGAAGACGGTCGGGATGCCCGCCCCCATGCCCGAGATGTAGGCCCCGCAGTTGGCGTAGCTGTCGATGTTGAGGGCGATGATCTTGCCGTCCCGGGTGGCGGCGACCTTGACGTACTCGACGTGGTCCCGGCCGTGGGAGGTGGAGGTGAAGTCCTCCGTCCGGGTCTGCGCCCAGCGCACGGGCCGGCCCAACCGGCGGCTCACGACCGTGAGGAGAGCATCCTCGGGGTAGAGGCACAGCTTGGCTCCGAATCCGCCGCCCACGGCCGGGGCCACCACCTGCACGAGATGTTCGGGAATCCCGGTGGCCAGGCTCAGGTTGCGGCGCACGACATGGATGTTCTGCGTCCCGGTGGTGAGCTTCAGCCGGCCGGTCGACGGGTCGTAGTCGGCGATCACCGCCCGGCCCTCCATCGAAGCCGCCGTGATCCGCTGGTTCTCGAGTCGCAGTTCGAGGACGACGTCGGCTCCGGCGGCGGCGGTGTCGTAGTCCTCATGGGGAGCGCCCATGTGCCACAGGAAGGCGTAGTTGCCGGGGAAGTCCTCGTGGAGGAGCGGGGCGCCGGGCTGCAGGGCCGCCTCCTGGCCGGCCACGGCCGGCCGCGGGTCGTAGCTGATGGCCACCAGCGCAGCGGCGTCGTCGGCCTGGGGACGGGTCTCGGCCACCACGATGGCCACCGCCTCGCCGACGAAGCGGACCCGGTCACGGGCCAGGGCGTAGCGGGTCGGGATGTGGGTCATGACGCCGGCCGGGATCCAGTCAGTGGGGATCACGGGGAGCTCTTCGCCGGGGAAGTCGGCCTCGGTGAACACGGCCACCACGCCGGGGGCCCTGGCCGCGGCGCTGGTGTCGATCGAGACGATGTCGGCGTGCGCCTCGGTGGAGCGGACGATCGAGGTGTAGAGGAGGCCGGTGGGGACGATGTCTTCGGTGTAGCGGGCGCCGCCGGTGAGGAACCGATGGTCCTCGCGGCGCAGGACGGGCCGGCCGATGTAGTCGGTGGCAGTCATCTCAGGCGCCCTTCGTCCCGGAGGCGGCGACTTCGGCGATGGCGTCGACGATGGTCTGGTAGCCCGTGCAGCGGCAGATGTTCCCGGCCAGACCGTGGCGGATGGTGCTCTCGTCGAGCGACTCCTCGGTCGCCAGCATGTCGATGGCGCAGATCACCATGCCGGGCGTGCAGAAGCCGCACTGCAGACCGTGGTGGCGGTGCAGGGCTTCCTGGACCGGGTGGAGGCCGTCGGGCCCGGCGACGCCTTCGATGGTGACGATGTCGGCGCCGTCGGCCTGGACCGCCAGGAGGGTGCAGGCCTTGACCGCCCGGCCGTTGAGCAGGACGGCGCAGGCGCCACACTGGCTGGTGTCGCAGCCGACGTGGGCGCCCACGAGGCGGTGGTCCTCGCGCAGGTGGTGGACCAGGAGGGCCCGGGGTTCGACCTCGGCTTGGACGGGCCGTCCGTTCAGGACGAAGGAAATCGGTACGAGCGCGGTTTTCAACTCGGTCTTCAGCGGATTCGCCCCCTCTGTGATGGCCGGCCGGCGACACCCGAAAGGACCGGGTCGGCTCTGGCGGACTACGACTGGCAACCTAACTCGCTCGGTAGCGTTTTGCAACTGGTTATATGCGGCCGGGCCTTGTGTCAGTAGCGAAAAGCAACGTAGCGTTGAGTGATGGCTCTCGTCGGGTTCTCCCAGAGCGGGGCGGTCGGTGTGATCACCTTCGACAACCCACCGCTGAATCTTCTCAGCCATCCGTTCTTCCGGGACCTCGACGAGGCGGTGGACGCCGCCGCCGCCGCCCCGGTCCGGGCCGTGCTGGTGCGGACCGCCGGCCTCCATTTCGGCGCCGGAGCCGACGCGGCCGACCTGTTCGCCGGCGTCCGGTCCGACCAGGCCCGGGTGCACCTGTCCCGCTGGCTGGGGATCCTCCGGCGGCTCGAGGGTCTGCCGGTGCCGGTGGTGGCGGAGGTGCGGGGGATGTGCGTAGGAGGCGGATTCGAGGTCGCCCTCCACGGGGACCTCATCATGGCCGCCGAAACCGCCCGGTTCGGGCACCTCGAGGCCCGCTGGGGGACGGCCACGCTGCTCGGAGGCGCCCAGCGGGTGGCGGAGCGGGCCGGACCGGCCCGGGCGGCGGAGATGATCTTCGGGGCCGAGCTCTACGACGCCCGCACCATGCGGGAATGGGGTGTTGTCAACCGCGTGGTGGCCGACGACGAGCTCGGCGAGGCCGCCATGGCGCTGGCCCGGCGCCTCGCCGCCGGACCGACCAGCGCCCACGCCATGACCAAGCGGCTGATCCGGGCCTACCGCTCGGGGGGCATCGGCCAGGCCGACGACCTGCTGCTCGACCTGGCGTCCCGCATCTACGACACGGCCGACATGCAGCACGGGGTCAAGGTTCTGCTCGACAGGGGGGTGGAAGCGTTGCAGGGACAGGGACACAACGGCTTCGTCGGGCGGTGACCCGCCCCGGCACACTGTGCGAACTGTTCCACCGGCGGGTCCGGGAAGGGGCGGGGGACCCGGCCCTGTCCGACTGGGACGGCGAGCGGTGGATCACGACCACCTGGGAGAGCTACCGCCGGGAGGTGGCCGCCGCCGCGCTCGGCCTGCTCGGGCTCGGCCTGGAGCGGGGCGATCGCGTCGTCATCGTGAGCGGGAACCGTCCCGAGCATCTCGTCGCCGATCAGGGCATCCTGCACGCCGGGGGGATCCCCGTCACCCTCTACAGCTCGCTGGCCCCTGACCAGATCGTGACCTGCGTCACCGACTGCGGCGCCACCGTGGCCGTCCTCGAGAACCGGGCCTACTGGAACCGTTGGGCGCCGTTGCTGGGGCGGATGCCGTCCCTGCGCCGGGTGGTGCTGATCGATCCCTACCGGCGCATGCCCGCCCTCGAGGGTGATCCGCCGCTCGACCTCGACATCGACGTGGTCGGAACGGCGCCGGCCGGGACACCGCTGCCCGGGACACCGCTGCCCTGGGCCCGCCTGCTGGCCCTCGGCGAAGACCTCCTGGCCGACAACCCGAGCCGGTTCTTCGACAGCTGGAGCGCGGCCCGACCGCAGGATCCGGCCTGCCTCGTCTACACCTCGGGAACCACCGGCGATCCGAAGGGCGTCGTGCTCACCCACGCCTCGCTGCTGGCCCAACTCGAAGCGCTCGACGCCGTCGCGGGTCTCGTTCCCCGACCGCACATCGGCGTCGCCTACCTGCCCCTGGCCCATGTCGTGGAGCGGGTGTTCTCGCTCTACCTGCCGCTCCTCACCGGTGGCCACGTCTACACCTGTCCCGACCCCGCCCGGGTCTTCGAGTACGTCCGGCGGGTCGAGCCGACGCTGTTCTTCGGCGTGCCCCGCATGTGGGAGAAGCTCCGTGATCTCGCCGGTAGCTACGCCCGCTGCAACCTGTCGGCGATGGATCAGGCGGCGTTCGCCGAAGCGATCGTGGCCGGTAACAGCGACCACCCGGTTTTGCGGACGGTCCGGCGGGGGCTGGGGTTCGACCGCTGCCAGAGCGCCGTAGCCGGCTCGGCGCCGACGCCCGAGGACGTGGGCCGGTTCGTTCGGGCCCTCGGGGTCCCGTTCCTCGAGGGGTACGGCCTGTCGGAGACGAGCTGCGTCATCACGCTCAACCCCCCCGCCGCACCGCGCCTCGGTACCGTGGGGCCCGCCCTGCCGGGGGCCGAGATCAGGATCGCCGCCGACGGCGAGGTGCTGGTGCGGGGCGGGTGCCTGAGTCCGGGCTACTGGGACCGGCCCGACGCGACGGCCGAACTGTTCGACGGCGCCGGATGGCTCCGCACCGGTGATCTGGGCTTCCTCGACCAGGACGGCTATCTCAGCCTCATCGGGCGGAAGAAGGAGCTCATCATCAACGCCTACGGCAAGAACATGCCGCCAGCACCGATCGAAGGAGCCCTCAAGGCCTCCGCGCTCGTGACCCAGGCGCTGGTGGTCGGAGACGGGCGGCCGTTCCTCACCGCCCTCCTCGTCCTCGACGGCGAAGCGGCGAACCGGCTCCTGGCCGGCCTGGGCCAGCCGGTCGAGACCCCGGAAGCCCTCACCGCCCACCCGGCCGTGCGAGACGCGGTGCAGTCGGCGATCGACGATGTCAATGCCCGCCTGTCGCATCCCGAACAGATCCGCCGCTTCGTTGTTCTCACCTCGCAGTGGACGCCCGAGAGCGGCGAGCTCACCCCGTCGTTCAAGCTCCGGCGGCGCGTCATCGAGGACCGCCATTCGGCGGCGATCGAGGGGCTCTACGCCTGCGTCACCGTCGAGACGGCCGGTCCGTAGCCGGCTCTTCGGGCCCCGCGACGGCGCGCAGTGAGGACGGCGTCAGCTCGCCTCCGCACAGGCGGCAGACCGTGACCGGCTCGGCGAAGTGGTCATGGTGGCGGTGGCGGAAGAGCATCGGCGGGCCGGCGTCGCCGGCCAGGTGCCGGTCGCCCCACGACAGCAGGTTGTAGAGCGCCGGGACGAGTTCCTCCCCGGTGCCGGTCAGGAAATACTGATACCGCTCCGGGTGGGCCTGGTACAGGCGGCGGTCGACCACACCCCCCGCCATGAGCTTGCCGAGGCGGGCGCTCAGAATGTTGCGGGCGACGAGCAGGTTGCGCTGCAACTGGCCGAACCGCCGTGGCCCCCGGACCCAAAGATCCCGGAGGATCAGGAAGCTCCAGCGCTCTCCGACGAGCTCCAGAGTCTCGGCCAGGACGTCGGAGTGGTGGGGCACGACGCTGAGAATAGCCGGTCAATTCAGAGGGT
>DASYFF010000289.1:0-14126 GCA_036498605.1 Acidimicrobiia bacterium
AGGCGCTCCTCGGACAGGCGGTCGGTGACGTCGGCGTTCTCGCGGAGGATGTCGGCGAACGGGCGCCGCTCCTCCCAGGCGGTCATGGCCGCGCCCTGCACGATGCGGTAGGCGGAGTCGCGGTCGAGGCCGGAGGCGACGAGGGCCAGGAGGACGGGCTGGCTGAACACCAGGCCATAGGACCGGTCCAGGTTCTCCAGCATCCGCTCGGGGAAGACCTCGAGGCCCTCGACGATCTCCTTGAACTTCACCAGCAGGTAGTAGGCCAGCATCGACGAGTCGGGCAGGATGACCCGCTCGACGGAGGAGTGGGAGATGTCGCGCTCGTGCCAGAGGGCGACGTTCTCCAGGGCGGCCTGCAGGTTCGACCGCACCACCCGGGCCAGGCCGCACATCTGCTCGCAGCGCACCGGGTTCCGCTTGTGGGGCATGGCGCTACTGCCCTTCTGGGCCCCCTTGCGGAACGGCTCGGCCGCCTCACCGACCTCCGTCCGCTGGAGATGGCGGATCTCGAGGGCGAAGGCCTCGACCGACGCCGCCACCGCGGCGCAGGCGTAGGCGTACTCGGCGTGGCGGTCCCGGGCCAGGACCTGGGTGGCCGGCACCGGCCGCAGGCCCAGCCGCTGGCAGACGTAGCGCTCCACCGCCGGGTCGACGTTGGAGTAGGTGCCGACGGCGCCCGACAGCTTGCCGACGCTCACGGCGTGGCGGGCCCGGACGAGCCGCTCCCGGTCGCGCCGCACCTGCAGGGCCCACAGGGCCAGCTTGGCGCCCATGGTGGTCGGCTCCGCGTGGATGCCGTGGGTCCGCCCGACCATGGGGACGTCGCGCAGCTCCCGGGCCCGGGCGGCGATCGCCTCCTCGAGGGCCGAGGCGGCCTCGATGAGCAGGTTGGCGGCCCGGGTCAGGGTGACCGACAGGGTGGTGTCGACCACGTCGGAGGACGTCAGCCCGTAGTGGACCCAGCCGCCGGCCGGCTGGCCGACCCGGCCGGCCACGACGTCGACGAAGGCCGCCACGTCGTGGTTGGTGATCCGCTCCCGCTCGTCGATGGCCGCCACGTCGTCGGCGGTGATCATGCCGGCGGTACGGTCCCGGATGGTGGCGACGTCGGCCGCCGGGACGGTGCCGAGCAGCGACCACGCCTCCACGGCCAGGATCTCCACCTCCAGCATGGTGGAGAAGCGGTGCTCGTCGCTCCACAGCGACGCCATCTCCGGAAGGGAGTAGCGGGGGATCACGGTGCTTCTCCGACTTCGCCGGCCGCCTCGGCCGCGATGTCGCCCCGGTACTGCATCCCCGGCCAGGAGATCCGCCCCGCCGCCTCGTAGGCCCGGCTCCGGGCCTCGGCCAGGGTGGCGCCGAGCGCCGTCACGTTGAGAACCCGCCCGCCGGCGGTGCGGACCTCGCCCGGCCGGCCGTCGGCGGCGGTGCCGGCATGGAACACGGTCACCCCGTCCACCGCCGCGGCGGCCTCGAGCCCGTCGATCACGTCACCGGTGCGGGGGGCCGCGGGGTAGCCCTCGGAGGCCAGCACCACGGTCACGGCCGCCTCGTCGCGCCACCGCAGCGGCGTCTCGAGCCTGCCGGCCGCCGCCTCAGCGAGGTGGATGCTCAGGTCAGAAGCCAGGCGGGGGATCACCACCTGACATTCGGGGTCGCCGAAGCGCACGTTGTACTCCAGGATCTTGGGGCCGGCGGGGGTCAGCATCAGACCGGCGTAGAGGACGCCCCGATACGGGGCACCCAGCCGCCCGAGCGCCTCCAGCGTAGGAGCCACCGCCCGCTCCATGACCGCTTCGACCAGTTCGGGCCCGACGGCCGGCACCGGCGAGTAGGCACCCATGCCACCGGTGTTGGGGCCGGCGTCGCCGTCGCCGATCCGCTTGAAGTCCTGAGCCGGGGCCAGGGGCACGGCCCGCTCCCCGTCACACAGCACGAGCAGCGACAGCTCCGGGCCGGAGAGGCCCTCCTCGATGACGATCGTCCTCCCCGCGGCCCCGAACGCCTCCCCCGACAGATAGGCCCGCACCGCCTCCCGGGCCTCGGCCCGGTCGGTGGTGACGACCACGCCCTTCCCGGCGGCCAGCCCGTCCGTCTTGACGACGAACGGCTCCGACATCGTGTCGAGGAACCGCAGCGCCGCCTCCTGGCCGCCGGTGGTGAAGGCGCCGTACCGGGCGGTGGGGACGCCGGCGATGGACAGGACGTTCTTCATCCACGCCTTGGAGCCCTCGAGCCGGGCGGCGGCCGCCCGGGGCCCGAAGGCCAGCCGGCCCCGGGCCTCGACGGCGTCGACGACGCCCGCCACCAGCGGCACCTCCGGCCCGACGACCACCAGGTCGGCCGACACCTTGTCGGCCAGCCCGGCCACCGCCGCCGGGTCGGCGGCGGCCACCGGCACGCAGTCGCCGAGGGCGGCCATGCCGGGGTTGCCGGGAGCGCAGATGACGCTGTCGACCGCGTCCGAGCCGGCGAGGACGTGGGCCAGGGCGTGTTCCCGCCCCCCCCGACCCGATGACGAGAACCCGCACCGGCCTCCCCTCAAGCGGCGGCCGGCATGACGACCGTCTGGCCGCGGGCCGGGCCTACCGAGCAGAAGGTGACGGGCACGCCGACGAGCGCCTCGATGGCGGCGACGTACTCCCGGGCGGCGGCCGGGAGGTTCTCGAAGCGGTCGACCTCGCCGATCTCGGCCCCCCAGCCGGGGAACGTCTCGTAGACGGGCTTCACCTTGTGGAGCACCGACTGGTGGTAGGGGACGTGGTCGTAGCGCCTCCCCGACTCGTCCTCGTAGGCGACGCAGATCTTGAGCTCGGTCAGCGGGGCGAGGACGTCGAGCTTCGTCAGAGCCAACTCGGTCAGGCTGTTCACCCTCACAGCGTGACGAAGCATCACGGCGTCGAGCCAGCCGGGCCGCCGCCGCCGGCCGGTGTTGGTGCCGTACTCGCCACCCCGGTCGACGAGGAGGTCGCCGACGTCGTCGAACAGCTCGGTGGGGCAGGGCCCGCTCCCGACCCGGGTGACGTAGGCCTTGGCCACGCCGATGACCCGGGTGATGTGCCGGGGCCCCACGCCGGCGCCGGTGCAGGCCCCGCCGGCCACCGGGTTCGACGACGTCACGTAGGGATAGGTGCCCTGGTCGAGGTCGAGGAACGTCGCCTGGGCCCCCTCGAAGAGCACGTTGTGACCCGCCTCGAGCTCCGTGTGGATGAGGTCGACGGTGTCGGCGATGATCGGCTCGAGCCGCTCCAGGTACGACCGGTAGCGGGTGAACATCTCGGCCGCCTTGAGCGGCAGGCGGTTGTAAACCTTGGCCAGCACGCCGTTCTTCTCCCGCAGGGCGAGGTCGAGCTTGGCCGAGAAGATCTTCTCGTCGAGGAGGTCCTGCACCCGGATGCCGACCCGGGTGGCCTTGTCGGCGTAGGCCGGGCCGATCCCCCGCTTGGTCGTGCCCAGCTTGTTCTTGCCCAGGAACCGCTCGGTCACCCGGTCGAGCTCCTGGTGGTAGGGCATGATCAGATGGGCGTTGCCCGACAGCCGCAGGCGCGACGTGTCGATCCCCTTGCCCTCCAGCATGTCGAGCTCGGCGATGAGGACGGCCGGGTCGACCACCACCCCGTTGCCGATGATCGGCGTGACGTGGGGATAGAGGATCCCGGACGGCACCAGCTGGAGGGCCAGCGTGTGCCCGTCGGCGATGATGGTGTGCCCGGCGTTGTGGCCGCCCTGGTACCGGACGACCATCGTCATGTCCTCGCACAGGAGGTCGGTGAACCGGCCCTTGCCCTCGTCGCCCCACTGGGTGCCGACGATCACCGTGCCCGGCACGAGGACCCCCCTGATAGCCCTGCGTATGTCACGTGGCGGCAGCTTACTGAGGAATGCGTCGCAGCTTCTCGTCCAGGGTGACCGACACGATCTCCCGGCCCGGCGGGCCCATCTGCTTGCCGGTCAGGCGCTCGATGACCGAGATGGCGACGGGGCCGCTCTCGACCAGGCCGGCGTAGAGGAGGTAGCCGGCCAGCACGCCGCACAGCCGGTCCCCGAACTCCTCGAGGTGGACGATGATCGTCTGCTCCGGGTCGTCGAGCAGGTCGGCGATGGTCCCGTAGACGGTGGGCAGGATGGTCGCCAGGTCGCCGCCGGCCACGCCGAGCGCCACTTGGGTGTGGGGCATGCTCATCTCTTCGTAGGCGTGGAGATTGTGGGGCGAGTCGAGCAGCGACACGATCATCGTGAAGCCGTGCTCCCGGAGCCAGATGAGCTCCTCCAGCCGGCGGACCTTGCGGTGGTTGCGGGCGTAGCCGCCGGGCCGCTCGCAGGCCGCCATCCGGTCCTTGATGACCCAGCAGAACATGCGGGGCTCGATGCCCCGGGCCCACTTGCCCTTCATCGGCTTCATGGGGTTCACGAGGCCACCTCGACCTCGGCGGGAGGAGTGGGCGGCCGCCACGACACCGGCGGATCGGGATCGGAGGCCGTGGCCGCGGCCACGGCGGCCAGCACCCGGACGGCCTCCACCGCCGGGGCGACGTCGTGGACCCTCACCATCGAGGCGCCGTGGTCGAGGGCCCACACGACGGCGGCCAGCGTGCCGTCCTCCCGCTGGTCGACGGGCAGGGGCGCCCCCGCCGCCCCGCCGGCCACGCCGACGAACCCCTTGCGGGACGGGCCGACCAGGATCGGCACCCCGGCCGCGGCGGCGATGTCGTCGAGGCGGGCCAGGAGCGTGAGGTTGTGGGCCACGGTCTTGCCGAACCCGAGGCCGGGGTCGGCCATCAGCCGGTCGTCGGCGATGCCGGCCTCGCCGGCCGCCGCCCGCCGCCCGGCCAGGAAGGCGCCGACCTCGGCCACGACGTCGTCGTACCGGGGGTCGGTCTGCATGGTGGCCGGCGTGCCCCGCATGTGCATGAAGACGTACCCGGCGCCGGAGCGGGCCACCAGCGGGAGCATGGCCGGGTCGCGCCCGGCGGTGATGTCGTTGACGGCCGTGGCCCCGGCGTCGAGGGCGGCGGCCGCCACCGAGGCGTCGGACGTGTCGACGCTGACCGGTACCCGGGCCTCGGCGGCCAGGCGGCGGATGACCGGCACGACCCGGCGCCGCTGTTCGGCGGCCGGGGTCGGCTCCGAGCCCGGACGGGTCGACTCGCCCCCCACGTCGAGGACGGCGGCGCCGGCGGCGGCCAGCTCCAGACCGTGCTCGACGGCCCGGCCGGGGTCGAGAAAGAGCCCGCCGTCGGAGAATGAGTCGGGCGTCACGTTGACGATCCCCATCACCGCCGGCAGCTGGATCCCGCGCATCGCTCCTGACCCTACTGTCGGATGAATCCCATCGCCTCGGCTCTCGTCGCCGCATTGGTCTTGAAGAGGCCCCGCACCGCCGACGTCACGGTGAGCGACCCCGGCTTGCGCACCCCCCGCATCGACATGCACAGGTGCTCGGCCTCGATCACCACCAGCACGCCCTTGGGGCTGAGGACCTCGTCGATGGTGTCGGCGATCTGGGTGGTGAGCCGTTCCTGGACCTGGGGCCGGCGGGCGAACCCGTCGACGAGCCGGGCCAGCTTCGACAGCCCGGTGATCCGACCGTCGTCGCCGGGGATGTAGGCCACATGGGCCTTCCCGATGAAGGGCACGAGATGGTGCTCACAGGTCGAGTACAGCGGGATCTCGCGCACCATCACCATCTCGTCGTGGTTGGCGTCGAAGCGGACGGTGAGGTGCTCGGCCGGATTCTCCTCGAGGCCGGCGAAGATCTCGGTGAACATCTCCGCCACCCGGGTCGGCGTGCGCACGAGGCCGTCGCGATCGGGATCCTCCCCGATGGCCAGCAGCAGCTCGCGCACGGCCCGCTCGATGCGGGTCCGATCGATGGTCCGTTCGGGCTCGGGCGGGGCGACCTCTGACAGATGGGCCCGGAGACCCTCCGTCACGGCGTCTCGGGCTTCCTCGGAGTCGCCAGCGACGCGGGGCTCGAGGCCGGCTGGGCGGCGGGGCGGGGCTGGTGACGGCCGCCGCCGCCGTTGGTGTTGGGGTCGGTCCACTTGGGCACGGCGTCGAGGATGCCCATGACCTCCTCGGTCTCCAGCGTCTCCTTCTCCATGAGGGCCTGGGCCATCTGGTCGAGGACGGGCCGGTAGGTGGTGAGGATGTTGAGGGCGGTCTCGTGGGCCCTGTCGATCAGCTTGCGGACCTCGCCGTCGATCTTGGCCGCCACCTCGTCGGAGTAGTCGGGCTGGGAGGCGAAGTCCCGCCCGAGGAACACCTCGGCGTGGTGCTGGCCGAACTGCATCGGGCCGAGTACGTCGCTCATGCCGTACTCGGTGACCATCGACCGGGCGATCTTGGTCGCCCGCTCGATGTCGTTCTGGGCGCCGGTGGTCGGGTCGGTGAAGATCAGCTCCTCGGCCGTCCGCCCGCCGAGGAGCATGGCCAGCTCGTCGGACAGCTCGGAGCGGGTGACGAGGTACTTGTCCTCCAGCGGGAGCGTCAGCGTGTAGCCCAGTGCCCGGCCCCTCGGGATGATCGACACCTTGTGGACGGGGTCGGCGTTGGGGAGGGCGTGCGAAACCAGGGCGTGGCCGCCCTCGTGGTAGGCGATGACCAGCTTCTCCTGCTCGGAGATGATCCGGCTCTTGCGCTCCGGGCCGGCCACGACCCGGTCGACGGCCTCGTCGAGGTCCTTGTTGGTGACCATGTCGCGGCCCATGCGGGCGGCCAGCAGGGTGGCTTCGTTCATGAGGTTGGCCAGGTCGGCGCCGGTGAAGCCCGGGGTGCGGCGGGCCATGACGTCGAGGTCGACCTCCTTGGCCAGCGGCTTGCCCTTGGCGTGGACGTTGAGGATGGCCTTGCGGCCCTCCAGGTCGGGCCGGTCGACCACGATCTGGCGGTCGAAGCGGCCGGGCCGCAGCAGCGCCGGGTCGAGGATGTCGGGCCGGTTGGTGGCGGCGATCAGGATGACGCCCTGGCGGAGGTCGAACCCGTCCATCTCCACCAGGAGCTGGTTGAGGGTCTGCTCCCGCTCGTCGTGCCCGCCGCCGAGGCCGGCGCCCCGCTGGCGGCCGACGGCGTCGATCTCGTCGACAAAGACGATGGCCGGGGCGGAGTTCTTGGCCTGCTCGAAGAGGTCGCGGACCCGGGAGGCGCCGACACCGACGAACATCTCCACGAAGTCCGACCCCGAGATGGAGAAGAACGGCACGCCGGCCTCGCCGGCCACGGCCCGGGCCAGGAGGGTCTTGCCCGTCCCCGGAGGGCCGAAGAGGAGGACGCCCTTGGGGATCTTGGCCCCCATCTGGCGGAACTTCTGGGGGTTCTCCAGGAAGTCCTTGATCTCCTGGAGCTCCTCGATGGCCTCGTCGACACCGGCCACGTCGGCGAAGGTGACCTTCGGCGTGTCCTTGTTGACCATCTTCGGGCGGGCCTTGCCGAAGCTCATGACCCGGTTGCCGCCGCCCTGGGCCTGGTTCATGAAGAAGGCGATGACGCCGATGATCAGCACGAACGGGGCGAAGTTGAACAGCAGCGTGACCCAGATGCTGTCCTTCTGGTTGTCGACGGGGATGTGCACCTCGGCCTTCACCGTCAGGTCGGTGATCTGGTCGGTGTAGCGGTCGGGAAACTTGACCTCGTACTTCTTCCCGTCCTTCAGCTCGCCCTTGATGACGTGGTCGCGGTCGTAGAGCTTGGCCGTGTCGACCTGGTGGTCGTCGAGGAGCTTGGAGTACTCGAGGGCGTCGACCTTCTGCCGCCCGGGGCTGGCCGTGAGGGCCTTGGCCAGCAGAAACAGGCCGGCGATCGCCACGAGAACGTAGACGACCGTGCTCTTGACAACCTTGTTCACGCGACGAACTCCGATCGTGCGGGGCGCTCTTCAGGCTACCCGACGGGCCTAAACGTCGGGCTCGGCGTACTCGCACACATAGGGGAGGTTCCGGTAGCGCTCGTTGACGTCGAGCCCGTAGCCCACGACGAACACCGGCGGGATCCGGAAGCCGACGTAGCGCAGGTCGGGGTCGACCTTCTGGAGGCCCTCCTTGACCAGCAGCGAGCACACCTCGAGGCTCGCCGGGTTGCGGGCGGCCAGGTTCTTGCGCAGGTAGGCCAGGGTGAGGCCCGAATCGACGATGTCCTCCACGATCAGGACGTGCCGGTCGGTGAGGTCGGTGTCGAGGTCCTTGATGATGCGGACCACGCCGCTGGTCTTGGTCGCGCTGCCGTAGGACGACACGGCCATGAAGTCGAGCTCCACCGGCAGGTCGATGTGCCGGGCCAGGTCGCTCATGAAGAGGAAGGCGCCCTTCAGCACCCCGACGAGGAGCGGTGGCCGCTCGGCGTAGTCGGCCGTGATCTCCTTGCCCAGCGCGGCGATTCGGCCCTGGAGCTCGTCCTCCGATACGACGATCCGCCCGAGCTCCTTGAGATCCTTCACCCCTGCGGGCCTCCCGCCTCGACGGTCAACCAGAGGAAGCGTCGGGTGCCAGGGGAGACCCGGACGCGGTCGTCCACACGGTACCCGAGCACCCAGAGTGGACTCCCATCCGGGAAGGCCAGCAGCGCCTGACCCCCAGGGCGGGGACGGAGCACCGCCCGCCCTCCGGCCCGGTCGGCATCGACCACCGCCGTCCACCGCCCGTCCGGCCACCGGACCGGCACGCCGCGCTCGACCCACGACACGAGGTCCATCCCCAACCCCGACACCTCCCCCGGCAACTCGACGGCGACGAGCCCCGAGCCCCGGACGCGATCAACCGATCGACGACGGAGCCGCCGGCCGCTTCGACTGACGGCGGTCCCCCCAGCCAGTTCCACGGCTCGTCGTTCGCCCCGGGCGACAGCCATCACCCGATCGATCTCCGCTGCCGATGGTGGCGGCGGTCCCAGCCAGAGCCGGAGCGCCCGCCGGGCCAGGGCGATGGGGGCGTCGACCAGCGGGACCGTGGCCATGGAGCCGTCCTCGGCGAGAGTCCGGGACAGGAGGTCGGCCGCCAGATCGTCGAGGAGGTCCGAGTCGGCCCGGGCGACGGCGGCCTGGCGGGCCAGCACGGCCCGCAGATCCCGGGCGGCGCCGGCCTCGAGGGCCGGGATGACCTCCCGCCGGAGCCAGACCCGGCGGTGAGCAGGGTCGGCATTCATCGGGTCCTCGATCGGGGCCAGGCCGAGGCGGGCGCACACACCCGCCAGGTCGGACCGGGCCACACCGAGAAGGGGTCGGACCACGGTCCCCCGGCGGGCCCGCATCCCGGCCAGCCCCGAGACCCCCGCCCCCCGCAGCACGTTGAGCAGGACCGTCTCGGCCTGGTCGTCCCGGGTATGGCCGACCAGCACGGCCGTCGCCCCGAGCCGCTCCCGGGCCCGCTCGAGGGCCGCGTAGCGAGCCTCCCGGGCCCGGGCCTCGAAGTTCGGCCCCGGGGCCACGACGACGCGCTCAGCGGCGAATCCCGTCCCCAACTGGCGGGCGAACCCAGCCACGAGGTCCGCCTCGGCCGCGCTCCCGGGCCGTGCCCCGTGATCGACGTGGACAGCCACCGGGCGAAGTCCGACCTCGGCGGCGAGAGCCAGGAGGGCCAGCGAGTCGGGCCCGCCCGAGCAGGCCACTGCGACCGGCGACTCGAGCCCGGCGAACAGCTCGCCGATCGGGAGCCCGGCGGCTGAGCCCGCCAGCGGGCTCAGCCGGTCAGGGTGCCGACCCGCTCCAGCCACCGTTCCGGAGCCTCCAGCTCGGCCAGGGTGGGGAGGCAGTCGGGGCCTCGCCAGGCGGCGTCGAGGGCCTGGATCCCCACCGTCTCCTCGAGGTGGGTGATGAAGTCCTCACCGATCTCGTACTGGCGCATTTTCATCTCGATGCCGGTCAGCTTCCGGAACTGGGCGCCGAGACCGCCCTTCTGGCGGCGGGCCTTGAGGGCGGCCGACATGCGCTCCTGCCCGGTGACGTGGCGCTTGCCGAGCCGGTCCATGACGACGTTGCCGTGGCCTTCCAGCAGCGACATCAGGGCCTGGACCTGGTCGATGACGACCTTCTGCTCGTCGGTGGCGAAAAGGGCGACGATGCCGCCGTCGTCGAGGGGGTTGCGGCCCCGCCGGGCCGCCTCGGCCGCCCGTTCGAGGGCCCGGACGAGCCGCTTCGGGTCGGGCTCGATCAGGCCCATCGAGGCGTCGACCAGGGAGAGGAAGTAGCCCTTCATCCAGGGGACGGCCCGGAACTGGGCCCTGTGCGTCACCTCGTGGAGGGCGATCCACAGCCGGAAGTCACCGGGCCGGAAGCCGTAGCGCTTCTCGAGCACCAGGATGTTGGGGCCCACGTAGTAGACGGCGTCGGCGTCGGTGCCCGCCTCGTCCGGCACGAGCAGGTCGTACTGGCCGAGCACCCGCTGGGCCAGGAAGCCCATGAGCACGCCCATCTCGGCGCCGGCCACCGCCCGGCCGGCGGGGGCCAGGGGGCTCTGGGCCATCCGCTCGCCGACCCGGCGGGTGAACGGCTCCAGGGTGTTGCGGAAGCTGCGGAGGTTGGCGTCGACCCAGGCCTGGCGGTCGAGGACGAGGGCCTTGGCCGGGCTACCCGACGAGACCAGGCCGGTGTACTCGCCGACGAGGTGCTCGGCCCGGGCCGTCACGGCATCGAAGTCGGCCTGGAGGGAGGCCGCCAGGTACGACTGCTCGAGGGGGTCGTGGCCGGCGACCCGGCGGGCCAGCCGCTCGGCCATCCCCCAGTCGACCGGCTCCGGAGCGGCGCCCTCGATGCTCAGGTGGACTTCCTCCCGACCTTGATGCCGTACTTCAGCATCACGACCTTGACGACGTAGCCCACGACCATCATCAGCAGCAGCCCGAGGAAGCTGGCCGTCAGCACGAACGAGATCCAGTAGTGCCACGGCTCGGCCGCCAGCACCACCGAGGGGGAGGCTGAGGCGGGCCCGGCGAAGAGGACCAGGAGCACAACGGACAAAAGGGCGGCACGTCCGGCCTTCAGGGGGCTCTTCATGCCACGAATGCTACCGGTGCCTGCTCAGAGCGTCGGCTCGGGCGGCGGCTCGTGCCCGATCGCCTCGGCGATCCGCTTCCGCAGGTCGGCCGGCACCTCGTCGCGGCACTTCTGGGCGATCAGGATCCGCAGCTCCACCTCGAAGTGGTAGCCGCCCGAGCAGGGGGGGCAGAAGTCGAGGTGACGGGCGATGGCGGCCCGCTTGTCGTCGGTGAGGACCCCGTCGAGGTAGTGGTAGATCTGGTGGATCGCGTCGTTGCAGTCCAAAGCAGGTCCTCAAGCGGCTAGCGCCCCGGGCCGGTGCCCGTGGCCAGTCCGTTTTCGACGGCAAAATCCCACAACCGCTTCTGGAGCAACTTTCTTCCGCGATGGAGGCGACTCATGACCGTCCCGATCGGAATGTCGAGGATCTCGGCGATCTCTTTGTAGGCGAATCCCTCCACGTCCGCCAGCAGGACGGCGATCCGGAACTGCTCGGGCAGCGACTCGAGCGCCTCCTTGACGTCGGACTCCGGCATCCGCTCCAGCACCTCGGTCTCGGGGCTCCGACCGGCGGCGGCCGCCTCCATCCCGCCGAGGCGGCGGTAGAGGTAGAGATCCTCCACGTCGTCGAGGTCGACCTGATCGGGCCGGCGCTTGGCCGCCCGGTACTGGTTGATGTAGGTGTTGGTGAGGATCCGATAGAGCCATGCCTTCAGGTTCGTACCGGCCTTGAAGCCCTCGAATCCCCGGTAGGCCCGCAGGTACGTCTCCTGCACCAGGTCCTCGGCGTCGGCCGGATTCCTCGTCATCCGGAGCGCGGCGGAGTACAGCGGTCCCATGAAGGGCATCGCCTGCTCGGCAAAGGTGGCGGGATCGGCCAAGGCCGGGGAGCCTACTGCCCGGTTTCCCGGGCCTCGAACCGATTTAGAGCTGGACGCCCTTGGTCAGCGCGCCGTCCACGACGAGGTTGGTGCCGGAGATGCGGCTGGCCCGGGGACTGGCCAGGAACACCACGGCGGCGCCGACCTCCTCCGGCGTGCCCATGCGACCGGTGGGGTTCATGCCGAGGACCTCGTTGTAGAGGTCAGGCATGTTCTGCTGGACGTTGTCCCAGAAGCCGCCGGCGAAGAATGTGTTGCCGGGCGAGACGGTGTTGGCCCGGATCCCCTTCCCGGCCAGGTGGTAGGCCAGCCCCTGGGCGTAGTGGACGACGGCGGCCTTCATGATGCCGTAGGGGCCGGCGGCGATGTCGACCTCCCGCCCCGACACGCTGGAGATCGTGGTGATCGAGGCGCAGTCGCTCTGTTCGAGGTAGGGCATGGCGGCCTCCACGACCCGAACCGAGTGCATCAGATCGACCTCGAACTCCCGCTGCCAGTTGTCGAGCGCCAGAGCGCTGACGTTGGCCACCACGGCATCGAGGCCGCCCAGGGTCTCGGCGGCGTCGGTGACCCAGCCCTTGAGGGCCGCTTCGTCGGCCACGTCGAGAGCCCGGCCGAAGGCCCGGACGCCCCGCTCCTCGACCGCCTTGGCGGTGGCGATGACGTCGGCTTCCGTCCTGGCGCAGAAGGCCACGTCGGCCCCCTCGTCGGCGAAGCCTTCCACGATCGCCCGCCCGATGCCCTTGGTGCCGCCGGTGACCAGCGCCTTGCGGCCCTGTAGCTGCAGATCCATGCCCGTCTCCCCTGTTTCAGCCCTCGCCGGTCAGCCTATGGTGCGGCCGATGGCGAAGCACGAGATCCGCATCGACCGCGCCCTTCCGCTGGCCGCCGAATCCCACACCGGCCACAACCGCTGGCACCCCGACATCCCGCCCGCGCTGCGCTGTGAACAGGGCGACGAGGTCGTCCTCGACACCCGCGACACCTTCGACGGGTTCTTCGACCGCGGCTCTTCCGCCAAGGACGTCGAGCAGGCCGACTTCGGCCTCGTCCATCCCCTGACCGGGCCGGTCGAGGTGGCCGGCGCCCGGCCCGGCGACCTGCTGGTGGCCGAGATCCTGGAGGTGATCCCGCAGCCGTTCGGCTTCACCGCCCAGGTCCCGGGCTTCGGCTTCCTGCGCGACGACTTCCCCGGCCCCTTCCTGGTGCGCTGGGAACTGGCCGACGGCTGGGCGACATCCGACGACCTGCCCGGCGTCCGCATCGCCGGAGCCCCGTTCATGGGCGTGATCGGCGTCGCCCCCTCCCGGGAGCTGGTGCGGACGGCCACCGTCCGGGAGGCCGACGTGGCCTTCCGGGGCGGCGTGGCGCTGCCGCCCGACCCGGCCGGGGCGGTGCCCGCCGACCCGGCCGTCGCCGCCGAGGCGCTGCGGACGATCCCGCCCCGGGAACACGGCGGCAACATCGACATCAAGCAGGTCACGGCGGGCACCAGCCTCCTCCTGCCCGTGTGGGTCGACGGCGCCCGCTTCTCGGCCGGCGACGCCCACTTCGCCCAGGGCGACGGCGAATCGTGCGGCACGGCCATCGAGATGGCCGCCACCCTGCGGGTGCGCCTCGACCTGCGCCCCGGCCAGGCCGCCGAGCGGGAGATCCGCACGCCGTGCTTCGAGCGGGCCGCCCCCGACCCGGCCGCCGGCGCGCCGCCCGGCCCCTACTTCGCCACCACCGGGATGTGCCTCACGGCGGACGGCCGCAACGAATCCGAAGACCTGACGCTGGCCGCCCGCAACGCCCTCGACGCCATGATCGAACACCTGGGCCACGAGTACGGCTACAGCCGCCAGCAGGCCTACGCCATCTGCAGCGTGGCCGTCGACCTCAAGATCAGCCAGGTCGTCGACCTGCCCAACGTGATCGTCTCCGCCTTCCTCCCCCTCGACATCTTCGTTTGACCCGGCCGGGACCGGGAGTCGCGAAGCGCCCATAGCTGTCGTTCCGCGGCCGGTCGATCAGAAGCCGCCCTTCGCCGCGCCTTCCGGGCATTGCTGTTGCCCCCGCTTCCTGGCGAGGAGGTTTAGGAAGGAGCGCGGGTCGAATGGTGAGGTCGCTGGGCACTTCCTCCAGTCGCTCCTAGACCCAAAGCGAGCGGACCCCCCACACGGCTCGGCCGCAGGCCACGTGTTCAGAAGGAGACTTTCACTTGCGACTCTCGAACAAGGCGACGGTCATCACGACCGGCGTGGCCGTGCTGATGACCCTCGGCGTTTCCTCGGCCA
>DASYFF010000290.1:0-9306 GCA_036498605.1 Acidimicrobiia bacterium
CTCGACGGGCTCGTCACCCGGACAAAGAAGTCGGGCGCCGAGGTCGTGGCCCTGCTGGAGAAGGGCAGCGCCTACTACGCCCCCGGCATGGCCGCGGCCCGCATGGTGCTGGCGATGGCCGGCGACACCGGCGAGGTCCTGCCCTGCTGCGTGATGGCCGAGGGCGCCTACGGCATCCGCGACGTCTACCTCGGCCTCCCGGCCCGCCTCGGCCGGGGCGGCGTGACCGGGATGGTCGAGGTGCCGCTCAGCGCGGCCGAGCTGGCCGAGCTGCGCACGGCGGCCGACCGGATCGCCGAGCGCGTCGGGGCGTTGACCCCCGCCTGATGAAGGCCGTCGTCTACGCCGGGCCGGGCCGGGTCAGTGTCGACGACGTCTCCGAACCGCGCCTCGAGGAGCCCGACGACGCCCTGGTGCGGGTGACGCTGTCGGCCATCTGCGGCACCGACCTCCACCTGGTGAGCGGGCACGTCGACATCGAGCCGGGCACCAGCCTGGGCCACGAGTTCGTGGGCGAGGTCGTGGCCGTCGGCTCGGCCGTGCGGGGCATCCGGCCCGGCGATGTCGTCCTCGGGTCGGACTTCACCGCCTGCGGCGCCTGCTGGTGGTGCCGGCGGGGCGACCACTGGGAATGCCCCGAGCGCCAGTTCTTCGGGACGGGCACCTCGTTCGGCAAGGTGCTGGCCGGGGCCCAGGCCGAGATCGTCCGGGTGCCCCATGCTTCGACCGTCCTGTGCCCGCTGCCGTCGGGCTGCCCGGCCGAGGGCGCCATCTTCGTCGGCGACGCACTCGCCACCGGCTTCGCCGCCGCCGAACGGGGACGCGTCGCCCCGGGCGACACGGTGGTGGTCCTGGGCGGCGGGGCCGTCGGGCAGATGGCCAGCCTGGCGGCGCAGGCCGTGGGTGCGGCGGTGGTCGTCGTGGTCGACCTCGTGGAGGGGCGCCGGGCGCTGGCCGCCGGGCAGGGCGCCCTGGCCGCCACCCCGGAGGAGGTCGACAGCCTGGTCCGACGCCTCACAGCCGGCCGGGGCGCCGACGTGGCCGTCGACGCCGTGGGCGGCGCCCGGGTTCTCGACGCGGCCTTGACGCTGGTCCGTCCCCGCGGCACGGTGGTGTCCGTCGGGGCGCACTTCGACCCGTCGTTCGCGCTTCCGGTCAACCGGGCCTTCGCCGAGGAGCTCACTGTGACCTTCGCCATCGGCGATGCAATGCGACTGCGTGACCGGCTGCTGCCGCTCGTCGCCGCCGGGGTCATCGACCCCACCGTGGTGGTGACCGAACGGGTGAAGCTGACCGAGGTGCCCGACGCCTACGAGCGCTTCGCCCGCCACGAAGCCGTGAAGATCCTGATCGACATGTAGGTGGCAGCCGCGAGCGCATCACCAGGGGGAGAGATGGCGCTGCACGACACACTGCTCATGACATCTTCCGAGGTCGAATCGTTGGGCGGGCTGCCCAACGCTTCGCTGCGCGCCGGGACGGCCATGATGCTGCGGGCGCTGGCCTCCCTGCGGCAGGCGACGCTCCTCGGCCCTCAGGCGGTGCTCGACACCGCGGCGCCGATCGTCGCCTCGCTGGCCGGGTGCGGGCAGGCGGCGTTCATCGTGCCGTCCCGCAGCTCCTGGCGGATCCTGGCCGGGGCCGAAACGGGCGGGGACCTGTCCCGGCTCGTTCACCAGCTCGGCAAGGAGACCCGGGAGTGGACGGGCGTCCACCCCGTCGAGAGCCTGGGGCTCACGTTTGTCACCCTGCGACCCGGCGAGCTGGCCCTGGCCCTCACCGCCGTGCTCGACCCCAATTCGGCCGAGGCGGCGGGCGTCCAGCTGGCCGCTCAGGCCTGCGAGGTCGTGCTGTCCAACGCCGAGCGCATCCAGGGCATGGAAGAGGTCGTGGCCGAGCTGTCGGCCCTGGAGAACGTGGCCACCGAGATCCTCTCCGTCCGGGAGGTCGACCAGGTCCTCCTGTCGATCACCCGCAAGGCCGTCACCCTGCTCGAGGCCGACATGTCCGGCGTCTTCCTCATCGAGGGCGAGAACCTCGTGATGCGGTCCCTCATGGGCCACCGCAGCGTGGAGACGGCCCGCCTCCGGATGAAGACCGGCCAGGGCGTGGCCGGGCGGGTCATCGAGACCGGCGCGCCGTGCAAGGTCGACAGCTACCTGGAGAGCGAGACGATCACCCACGACTTCGACCCCCTGGCCCGGGTGGAGAACACCCGCTCGGCGCTGGCCGCCCCGCTCAAGGTCCACGGTGAGGTCATCGGCGTGCTCGAGGTGTGGCGCCGGCGCAGCTCGCTGTTCACCGACCGGCACGTGCACCGCCTGGCCTCCCTGGCCAACCTGGCCGCCATCGCCATCGAGAACGCCCGCCTCTACGACCGCCAGCAGGAGAGCATGCGCCAGCTGGGCAAGGCGCAGGACTCGCTGGCCCGCCAGCTCCACGCCCAGAAGGAGGCGGGGACGATGCAGCGGGCGCTGATCCAGCTCCTGCTGGAGGGCGAGGGCCTGCCGGCCATCGTGCGGACCATCGCCGCCCAGGTCGGCGGTCAGGTCGGCGTGTTCGGCAGCGACTTCGAGCCGCTGGCCGTCTACCCCCGCGACTCGGCCGTCGACCGGATGGTGGCCAAGGTCCGCCGGCTGTCCCAGGGGCCCTCCACCCGCACCGGGAACATCACCACCGTGGCCGACGACGACCGCTGGATCACGGTGCAGCCCATCGCCGCCGGCCGCGACGCCCTCGGCTGGTTCTGCCTCCTGGCCGAGCAGGCGCCGACCACCAACGTGGAGATCGCCATCGGTGAGGCCGTGCTGGCCTGCGCCCTCAGCCAGCTGGAGCAGCGGGCCGCGGACCAGGCCCGCTCCGAGGCCCAGGACGAGATCCTGTGGGACCTCCTCGACGGCGCCCTCGACCACCGGCGGGCGGCCATGGCCCGGGCCAAGCGGCTCCACATCGACCTGGCCCGGCCCCACCGGGTCGTCCATGCCCTCCTCGAAGGGCTCGAGGAGGCGGTCAAGGCCGAGGGGTGGGACACCGCCCGCGTCGAGCGGCTCCGCCGGGAGTTGCGGGGCATGGCCCAGCGGATCCTGTCCGACCACGGCGCGGGCGAGCTGCTCTCCACCCGGGCCAACGCCCTGGTGGCGGTGGTGCCCTGCGGCGAACCGACCGACGTCCGGGTCCTGATCCGGGCGTTGCGACCCGAGATCCAGCGGCTGGTGCCGGGCGTCAACGTGGTGTGGGGCATCAGCAGCGCCCACGAGAACCCCCTCGACTACAAGTCGGCCAACTCCGAGGCCCAGATCGCCCTCCGGGCCGCCCGGCGGATGGGCGGAGACCAGCTGGCCGTCTACGACCAGCTCGGCGTGGTCCGCCTGTTGCTGGCCTCCGACGAGGACGCCGACCTGTCGGAGTTCGTCAGCGAGATCATCGGCCCGCTGATCGAGCACGACCGCACCCACGACGCCGTGCTGACCACGACCCTGCGGGCCTATTTCGACTCCGACTGCAGCCAGCAGGTGGCGGCCAAACGGCTCTACGTCCACCACAAGACGCTGCGCTACCGGCTCGACCGGATCGAGGCCCTCACGTCGCTCGATCTCCGGCGCCACGAGGACCGTCTCCGGGCCGACCTCGCGCTCAAGATCCACGAGGTCATGGAGATGCGCGACAGCCGCGTGTGACCGGTCATAAGGGCCAAATCCCCGCACCCTTTTTGTCCCTACGTGACAGGGCGCGGCCCTCGAATCCGGTGCGACGATGGAATCACTTATCGAGGGGGGAGGAGAACTCCAACATGAAGCGTGTCGCCGTTCTCGCAGTACTGTTCACCGCCGCCCTCGGGGTCGTCCCCGCCGGGGCCCTGACCCGCCCGTCGGACGGTGCGGACCAGCTCTGCCCGGCCACCAAGCCGCTGACCGAGTCGCAGTACAAGCAGGAGGCCTCGCTGGTCCGCGCCTACCTGGGCTGCCGCGTCTCCGACGACCCCGGTCCGAACAACCCCGGCGGCAAGCAGTAGGACCAGACCAGCCGTCCAAACTGCGGGTCGTATTGACGGTCCAGCAGGGCCTTTCTACTGTCGCGTCGTCTATCGACCCACCGGTCGAAATCCGCGCGACCAACGGAGGCCCCATGACCGCACTGGACACTCCCATCGAGCGTCGCAAAGTTCTGCAGGGCTTCCTGATCGCAGGGCCGACGTTGGCGATCGCCGCCCGCATCAGCTTCGCCGGCGGCGCCGACGCCTGGCCCACGAAGACCGATGAGGTTCCTGACATCCAGGACTTCACCGACATCCTCGTCTCCAGTCAGCAAGCGAACATCTACGACCTGAAGGTCGAGATCAAGCCCGACAACCGGGTCTACTTCGAGATCCCGAGGACGGACATCGGCCAGGGCATCGTCACCACCTGCGGGATGATGATGGCCGACAACCTCGATGTGCCGTTCGAGAGCGTGGACGTCGGCCTGTCGCCCGCCGAGCAGAAGTGGGGGGCGGCGCAGATCACCGGGGGGTCGCACAGCACCCGGGTGCTGTGGGACCCGATCCGGCTGGTCGGCGCCCGGATCCGGGGCCAGCTCGTCACCGCCGCCTCCCAGCGGCTGGGGGTACCGGTGACCGCGCTCCGGACCGAGGACGGCTACGTCATCGCCACCGATGGCCGCAAGCTCAGCTACGGCGAGCTCACCGGGCTGGCCGCCACGCTCGAACCGGTGCGGGGCGCGGCGAAGCCCAAGACCTCGGCGGAGTTCAAGGTCATCAGCCGTCCGCACGTCCGCCACAACATCCGGGCCATCGTTCAGGGCAAGCAGCCGTACGCCATGGACCTGTTCTCGTCCAAGGAGTATCTGCCGACGGTGGTGGCGATGTCGGCGACCCATGGCGCGTCGGTGGTCTCCATCGACGACTCAGCGGCCAAGGCCATCCCGGGCGTCATCGCCGTCACGCACGTGCCGGGCATGCCCGACTACCTGATCCCCGAGGTCGTGGCGGTCACGGCCGAGACGTTCGGCATCGCCAAGAAGGCCAAGAACGCGCTCAAGATCAAGTGGAGCGCCGGCCCGATGGATCAGCTGTCGGACGCCCAGATCGACGACCTGCTCAACGGGATCATCGACAAGGTGACCTCACCGGGCGAGGGCGTCGACGCCACGTTCCGGTGGCCGTACGTGCCCCACGCCCCGATGGAGGAGAACACCGCCGTCGCCAACGTCAAGTCCGACTCGGCCGAGCTGTGGGGTGGCTGCCAGATCCCGACCACGCTCCAGCGCCACCTCGCCGAGTCGCTCGGCCTGAAGCTGGAGCAGGTGACGTATCACGTCATCCTGGCCGGCGGAGCCTTCGGCCGCCACCTGTTCCACGACCAGGAGATCCACGCCGCCCAGGTGTCCCAGCGGCTCGGAAAGCCGGTGAAGCTGCAGTGGCTGCGGGAGGAGGGCATCAAGCACGGCCGGACCCGTCCGGTGGCCATCCACCACGTGAAGGCCACGGTCAGCAACGGTGACGTCGTGGGCTACGAGCACCGCTTCGCCTGCCCGGAGATGGACATCCGCCACGGCCTCGGTGACGTCGTCACCGGCTACGTCACCGAGTACAACAACGAAGGCGCCTGTCAGTACTTCTTCACCCACAGCCAGAAGGTGTTCTACAAGACCGGCCCGACGGCCATCACGCTCAAGCAGCGGCTCCTGGCCAAGCCCACGGCCCCCTTCCGGGTCGTGTACTCCGGCCAGCTCGGAGCGGTCAACGAGATCGTCATCGACGAACTGGCCCGGGCGCTCGGCAAGGACGAGTTCGAGTACCGGATGAGCATGCTCGACAGCGACCGGCACCGTGCGGTGCTGGAGAAGGCGGCCCAGGAGGGCCAGTGGGGCCGCAAGCTCCCGACCGGGGTGGCTCAGGGCTTCGGTATGCACGACGAGTACAAGTCCATCGTCGCCTACCTCATGGAGGTTGACACCCGGGGCAAGGAGCCGCGCATGACCCGATGCACGGTGGCGGTCGACAACGGCTACTGCGTCAACCCCACCGGCACCGCCTCCTCGCTCTACGGCCAGGCGATGGACGGGTTCGCCCTGGCCTTCCGGGCCGGCCTCCATGTCGACAACGGGGCCACGCGGGAGTCGAACTTCCACGACTACAAGTGGTCCCGGATGTTCGACTCGGCCCCCGAGATGAGCTGCCACATCCTGCCCAGCTCCAACGTCCTGCCGGGCGGTATCGGCGAGCTGGGCCTCCCCGCCGCCTCCGGTGCCGCGGCCAACGCCTGGGCCCGGGCCACCGGGAAACAGCCCCGGAACTTCCCGCTCAACGAGTACGGAGCCTGATCGCCATGGCCATCACCTTCACGCTCAACGGCAATCCGGTCACGATCGACGTCGACAAGGACGAGGAGCTGCTCTGGGTCCTGCGGGACCGGCTCGACGTCCATGGCCTCAAGTACGGCTGCGGCCTGGGCCTGTGCGGCGCCTGCACCAGCCACATCGACGGCGTGGCCCATCGCATGTGCATCACCCCGGTGGGCGTGGTGGCCGGCAGGTCGGTCACCACCATCGACGGCCTGGCCAAGGGCGGCGCCCTGCACCCGGTCCAGCAGGCCTGGATCGACAACGACGTGGCCCAGTGCGGCTACTGCCAGGCAGGCCAGATCATGCAGGCCGTGTCGCTCCTCAACCAGAACCCCCACCCGACCGACGCCGACATCGACGAGGCCATGGGTGGAAATCTCTGCCGGTGCGGGACGTACTTCCGCATCCGCTCGGCGATCAAGCAGGTCGCCGGCGGCTGACTATCCTCGAAGGGCATATGGTCGCCCGGGAGGAGGATCCGGCCGGGGCCGGTCTCAGCCGGATCGAGCGCAAGCGGATACGCCGTGTCAACGAGATCCTGCGCGTGGCGGCGGAGGTGGTGGCCGAGCGCGGCTACCAGAACACGAGCCTCGATGAGGTCGCCGAGCGACTCGACCTGGCCAAGGCCTCCCTCTACCACTACTTCGACAGCAAGCAGGCCCTGGTCGCCGCCTGCCTCGACACGGCGGCGGCCGAGGTCGAGCGGCGGCTCGGGGCGATCGTGTCCGAAGGGGGCACCCCGTCCGAGACACTGCGGCGGCTCATCATCGAGCAGCAGGTCTTCACCACGCAGGACCGGCCCGAGCTGTCCCGGCTCTTCCTGCGGCACCTCGAGTGGCCGCCGCCGCTGCTGGACAAGATCCACGAATGGCTCGTCCGCCACGACCGCATCTGGAAGGCGGTCATCGAGGACGGCGTGCGGGCCGGCGAGTTCCAGCCGGCCACCGACCCGGCCGTCGTGCGCCACTGCATCCACGGCGCGCTCGACTTCGTGCCGTTCTGGTACCACCCCGACGGCCGGTACCGGCCCGAGGAGCTCTTCGAGCAGGTGGCCGACACGGTGCTGCTGATGCTCGGCGTCACTGCAGGCCGCGTACCGCCTCGCTGAGGATGTGGCAGTACTTGAGCACGGTGACGCAGAAGATGATGGCCCCGCCGCCGGCCACGAGTGAGACGGCCGCCACCCGGAAGGCCGTGCCCGCCCTGGCCAGCGGGGCGCCGTTGGTGACCACCACGGGAGCCGGGCGGGCCGGCGCCGGGCGGGTGGCCAGCGCCGTGGCCGACCGCCGGGGGGTGAAGGCGATCGGGCCCTGGGGCCGGACGGGGGCGGGGACCGCAACCGCGGCCGTCTCGGCGCCGCCGACCCGCACCACGTGGTCGTCGAACTCGGCCGCCCGCCGGCGGGCCTCCTTGACCAGCGCCACGGCGGCCACGGTCAAGAGGGCGTAGAGGCCGATCTTGGTGTACAGCGAGTAGATGTAGGGGCGGGCGTAGGGCAGGCGGAACAGCCGGGTGGCCTGCTTCGACGACAGCGGCGGGGCGAAGGCCACCGCCTTCTTCAGGTTGAGGAGCCCGGTGCCCCAGACCAGCACGGTGACCCACAGGAAGGCGTGGGTGAGCTTGCGGATGTTGCGCTCGAGCACGTCGGTCAGGTTCCCGGCCAGGAGCCGCCGGCGGTTGGGCAGCCCGAGGACCACCAGCAACCCGGCCAGGGCGAACCACAGCCCGGCCACGATCGAGTGGAAGAAGAGGAGGGCGACCTCCGACGACTGCGCCTTGGGGTTGGTGTTGCCGGCCACGTCGTTGCTCCTGCGCCCCTGGGCGGTCTGGAGGGCGGGGCCGGTGGCGGACACGTCGATCTGGCTCACGCCCAGCGAGCGGGGCAGCTTGGCCGTGTCGGCCTCCCGCGTGTTGTAGGCGTTGACCAGCACCGTCCACGTGCCGCCGGCCGGCACGATCACGAGGCCGTTGTACACGCCCGGTTCGGCACCCTCCACGGTGCCGTGGGGATAGGCGAAGTCGTAGGCCTCCTTCGACGCCTCGTTGGGCACCCGGACGCTGGCCCGCACGGTGTAGGGGTCGGCGATGGGCTGGCCGGTCTCGGCGTCGGTGAGCCGGGCCCGCAGCGGGATGTAGAGGGGCGACGGCAGTGTTTCGGTGTAGTCGGTGCGCACCTCGAGGGCGATCTTCACCGGCCGCGCGCCGTACTGCGGCACCGTGGTCGTGGTCTCCTGGGCTCCGGCGCCCCGGGCCCCGACGAACGTCCCGGCCAGCCCGAGGGCCAGGGCCACCAGCGCCACCTGGGCCGCGGTGCCGCTCCCCTTGCGGCTGATCAGCAGCAGGGCGCCCGCACCCAGCACGGCGGCGGCGGCGATCAGGGCCACCCAGATGCCGGCGTTGGAGCCGCCGTGGTGGGCGTCACCCTGGGACACCGCCCCGCTGGCGTCGACCTTCACCTGGGCGGTGCGGGTGCTGCCCAGCGCCGGAAGGGCCGAGGTCCCCTGCTCGGCTTTGGCCGTGACGGTCCACGAGCCCTGGCCGGCGGCCAGCATCCCCTCGTAGTGGCCGACGCCCTTCGTGTCGGCCAGCGTCACCGGCCCGGCCGCCGCCCCGCCGGACCCGACGGCGTCGACGACGATGGCGAAGCCGGCCGCCGACGCGCCCGAGTCGCGGTCGATGAGGTCGGCGCTGACCATCACGTCGCGGCCCATGCGATGGAACTGCAGGTTGGTGACGAGGAGCTGGACCCGGCCGGCGCTGTGGGCCTCCGCCGCTGCGCCCGTACCGACAACGGCTGCCGCCGCCAGAACGATCAACACCGCGAGCCGCCTCAAGTCACCGCCCCCCTTTCCTTGTTCCACTTCCCGTAGAAGGAAGCGACCTTGACCGCCGCCTTCTTCTCCCGCTCGTCGAGCCAGTCGGCGAAGAGCCGCTGGCGCTTCTGGTCCTGGGCCGCAGCCAACA
>DASYFF010000291.1:0-14200 GCA_036498605.1 Acidimicrobiia bacterium
CGGACTGGTCGGCATGTCAAGGCGCCGGGGCGAGCAGAACGCCCCCCCACTGTCCCAGAAGAGGCATTTGTCCTAATTGCTTGAATCGCCCGAACGAAATTCCGGGATCATGAGTAACGGGCTCCATCGCGCGTCCATCGCGCGCGCCACCTCATTCGCCCTTGTCCACCGACATTGGGACAATGGCGCTGACCTGCTATTTTAGTCCGTGGACGTCCGCTCAGAACCGCCCAGGCCGTTTTCGGGACGCTGAGGTCGCGGGTTCAAATCCCGCCGTCCCGACTCAGGCAAGAAGCGCAGGGGCCGCTCCGGTGGCCCCTCCTTCGCGTCGCTAGGGCCGGGGGCGGGCCCTGAGGGCTTCGATCACGTTCTTGCGGGCCACGTCGAGGGCCACGAGGTAGGTGACCGGCTCGCCGCCGGCGAGGCGCCCGAGTTCCTGGCGGAGCCGGGTGACGATCTCCTCCCGGGTGGGCCGGCAGGCGAAGTGGTGGGCCGCGCCCCTGGTCAGCTGCGCCGCCGTGCCGTCGGTCCACGACCCGACGCGGTCCAGGAACTGGTCGGCGGCCTCCGGCGAACCGCTCGTCGTCCACGCCTTCCAGGCGGCGGGGGCGTCCAGCTTCAGGAGAGGGTTGCGGTTCATGACATTCCTCATTTCGGACGGCTCCGTCCGCCGGAGGGCGGACAAAGCCCCACTGAACGGTACACCAGGCGCTCGTCTCCGCCCGAGGGGCGCTGATACACTCCCACCCGAGGGCAGACGTCGTAGCGAAGTTGCGGGCAGTTCCCTCGGCGGCCCCCCGGCCGCCCGGCCACATGGACCACGGTCCGAATCAGGCCAGGAATGGAGGGGATTGTCTATGACCACCGGCACCGTCAAGTGGTTCAACGGTGACAAGGGATTTGGCTTCATTACGCAGGAGTCCGGTCCCGACGTCTTCGTCCACTTCAGCGCCATCTCAGGTTCCGGCTACCGGAACCTGCAGGAGAACGACAAGGTCGAGTTCGAGGTCACCACCGGCCCCAAGGGTCCGCAGGCCCAGAACGTCCGCGTCATCAACTAGTGCCCCAGGAGCGAGCGGCCGGATCGGTCGCTCGCTCCGGCACCAGCGCGTGCGGCTCCCCACTCGCGGAGCCGGGCTGACCAGCGTGCCGCGAGATCGAGCGTTTCGGGAGGATCCGTGGTGAACGTTCCGGTCGAGGTCACCGTCGTTCGGCTCTACACGAAGAGCCCCGGCAGCCACACGCTCCGCAAGAACGCGGCGGCCGAGCTGGCCCAGCTCCTGGCCGCCGGATGGCAGGAGAAGGACCGCAAGTCCCTCGCCGACCACGTCGTGCTGCGCCTGGAACGGCCCTGCCCGGTGAAGCCGTCACTGCCGACCGGGGCCGGCCCGGGGCGCCCCCGGCGCTGAATCACGGCTGGCGTTCGAACCCCCGCAGGACGTCCTGGAGGGACCGGGAGCTGACCGGCTTGTCGAGGTAGACGTCGGCCCCCTCCGCCTGGGCCCGGGCCTTGGTGGCTTCGTCCCGGTGGAACGAGCAGACGACGATCCTCGAGCCCGGCGAATGGCTGTGGAGCGTCGCGATCGTCTCCAGGCCGACCGCCACGGGCAGCTGGATCTCCATGACCACGACGTCGCAGCTGCCGCCGTCGAGCAGGGCCGTCGCCTCGGCCGCCGTTCCCGCCTCGGCGATGTCGGCCGCCGCCAAGCCCGTCCCGGCCACGACATGGCGCATGAGCTCCCGGCGGTCGGACCGGTTGTCGACGATCAGAACCCGCAGGGCCGGGTCGCCCCCGGCTGCTTCGACTGTGGTCACGACGGACACTCCCGAAGCGGGCGATGGCGACGATGGCGACGCTCCAGCCGTCAACGCCGACGGGCACAGGGCCCGCTGCCCGCCATCGTACGGGATAGGAGCGGACGCGGGCCCCCGACCCCCCTACGATTCGCGGACCGAGACTTCACGGGAGGTTCCGATGCCCACTCCTGCCGCTGATCTCGACGCCGTCGTCGTCGGGGCGGGGTTCGCCGGGCTGTACATGCTCCACCGGCTGCGGACGCTGGGGCTGTCGGCCCGGGTCTTCGACCGGGCCGCCGGAGTGGGCGGCACCTGGTACTGGAACCGCTATCCCGGGGCCCGCTGCGACGTCGAGTCCCTGCACTACTCCTACTCCTTCGACCCCGACCTGGAACGGGAGTGGAACTGGACCGAGCGCTACGCCGCTCAGCCCGAGATCCTCGCCTACGCCAACCACGTGGCCGACCGCTTCGGTCTGCGGGACGGCATCCGGCTGGAGACGGCGGTGCGGTCCGCCGCCTTCGACGAGGCGACGGGCGCCTGGACGGTGGAGACCGACCCGGGCGGAGCGGTGACCGCCCGCTTCCTCGTCCTGGCCACCGGCTGCCTGTCCGACGCCCAGGTCCCGGCCATCCCCGGCCTCGAGACGTTCGCCGGCCACCGCTACCACACCGGCCGCTGGCCCCACGAAGGCGTCGACTTCACCGATCAGCGGGTGGCCGTCATCGGGACGGGCTCATCGGGCATCCAGTCGATCCCGGCCATCGCCGCCGAGGCCGCCCACACCTATGTTCTCCAGCGAACCCCGAACTTCAGCATCCCGGCCAACAACGCCCCGCTCGACCCGTCGGTCCTCGCCAAGACGCAGGCCAACTACGGCGAGCTGCGGGAGAAGATCTGGCAGTCGCCGCTCTACTTCCCGGTCAACTTCGACGACCGGGGCACCATGGCCATCCCCGACGACGAGTTCCGGGCCATCGTCGAGCGCCGGTGGGAGCGGGGCGGGCTGGGGGTCGCCACCATCTGCGCCGACATCCTGCTCAACGAGGAGGCCTCCGAACGGGTGGCGGGAATCGTGCGGGAGAAGATCCGGGCCAAGGTCGACGACCCGGCCGTCGCCGAGCGGCTCATCCCGACCACCTACCCCTTCGGCTCCAAGCGACTCTGCCTCGACACCGGCTACTTCGAGACGTTCAACCGCCACAACGTCACGCTGATCGACCTGCGGGAGAGCCCGATCACCGGCATCGTCCCCGAGGGCGTCACCACCACCGACGGCACAATCGAGGTCGACGCCATCGTGTTCGCCACCGGCTTCGACGCCATGACCGGCACCATCCTCCGCATTCCCATCAGCGGGCGGGGCGGGCTCACCATCCAGGAGAAGTGGTCCGGCGGGCCGGTCACCTACCTCGGCCTGGCCGTGCACGGGTTCCCCAACCTGTTCACCATTACCGGTCCGGGCAGCCCCTCGGTGCTCACCAACATGATCCCGTCCATTGAGCAGCACGTCGACTGGATCGCCGACTGCCTCGTCTACCTCGACGGGCAGGGCCTCGGGACCATCGAGGCCGACGAGGACGCCGAGAAGGCCTGGACCGACCAGGTCCACGCCCTGGGCGACATGACGATCTTCCCCAAAGGAAACTCCTGGTACATGGGCCGCAACATCGAGGGGAAGCCTGTTGGTTTCATGCCCTTCGTCGGTGGCGCCGTCCTCTACCGCCAGATCTGCGACGGCGTCGCCCAGGCCGGCTACCAGGGCTTCCACCTCAGCTGAGAGGAGCACGACCGTGGAGATCGCACCGAAGAAGCCGTCGGTGAAGGGCCCGGCCGACTGGTTCACCGGCGACGTGTGGATCGACCCCGTCGCCCAGGGCGAGAAGCCCTCGCAATGGGCCCTCAACACCGTCCACTTCACGCCCGGGGCCCGCACCGCCTGGCACTGCCACTCCGGCGGCCAGACGCTCTACGTCACCGAAGGGGAGGGGCTGGTCCAGCCCCGGGGCGGCGAGATCGTCACCATCCGCCCCGGGGACGTGATCCGCGCTCCGTCCGACGAGTGGCACTGGCACGGCGCCACGCCGGAGCATTTCATGTCCCACTTCTCCATCACCGAGGGCGACCCCACCTGGGGCGCCCACGTCACCGATGCCGAGTACGCCGGCGATCAATAGCCGTGAAGTGCCCGAGTGGTTCGGGCCGGCGCAGGATTTCGGAGCCGCAGGCCGGAAGACCACAGCATGTCTCGACGTCTGGCGGCGTTCGCCGCCGTTGCCCTCTTCGGTGTGCTGGTCACGGTCGTGCCCCGGCAGGCGGCGCAGGCCGCCCCCACGCTGCCGGCCAACTTCTCCGACGAACTCGTCACCAACGTCGGCAAACCGACGGCCGTGGCCGTCACGCCGGACGGGCGGGTGCTCATCACCACCATGACCGGGCAGTTGCGGGTGGCCACGGCCGGCGGGGCGCTCGTGGTCTCGCCGGCCCTCGACCTCGGGCCCATCACCTGTTCCATCCACGAGCGGGGCATGCTCGGGATTGCCGTCGACCCGGCCTTCGCCACGAACCATTACCTCTTCGTCGTCTACACGATGAAGAACGGCTCGGACTGCGGGTTGAACAGCGATCCCTACCCCTTCGACCGGGTGTCGCGCTTCACCCTGGGCGACGACAACGTGGTCGACCCGGCCAGCGAGGTCGTCGTCCTCGACCACATCCCGTCCCGCAACGGCCACAACGCCGGCGACATCCACTTCGGCGCTGACGGGCTCGTCTACGTGAGCACCGGCGACGGGGTCTGCCGCCTCGACCCGGCTCAGCAGACCCTCTGCAACGTCGACAACGACAACGCCCGTAACCCCTCACTCCTGCTGGGCAAGATCCTGCGCGTCGCCCCCGACGGCTCGATCCCCGCCGGCAATCCCAACATCGGCGCCCCCGAGGCCCACCGCTGCGGCGACCCGGCCGGCAGCGCCGTCTCCACCTCGCCCGGGCCGTGCCTCGAGACCTTCGCCTCCGGCCTGCGCAACCCGTTCCGCTTCGCGGTGCGGCCCGGGACGAGCGACCTCTACATCAACGACGTCGGCGAGGCGACGTGGGACGAGATCGACCTCGGCTCGGCCGGCGCCGACTACGGCTGGAACGTGCGCGAGGGCCACTGCGCCGTCGGCTCGTCCACCGACTGCGGTCCGCCGCCGGCGGGGATGACGAACCCGATCTTCGACTACGCCCACACCGCCGGATGCTCCTCGATCACCGGCGCCGCCTTCGTCCCCACCGGCATATGGCCGGCGCCGTTCGACGGCGCCTACCTCTTCGCCGACTACGTGTGCGGCAAGATCTTCCGCCTCGACCCGACCGGTAGTGGTGGCTTCGCCATGACCGACTTCGTCACCGGCCTCGGCGCCAGCAGCGCCACCAGTCTCGCCTTCGGCCCCTCGCCGGGCGGCCAGTCGCTGTACTACACGACCTTCGCCGGCGGCGGCGAGGTGCGGCGCATCACCTACACCGGTCCGCTGCCCACCACGACCACGACCACCACCACGATCGCGCCCGCCCCGGACCCGTCATCGACGACGACCACGACCACCGCCCCGGTCGTGGCACCGCCGGCCCCACACCGTACGGGCTACTGGATGGTCGGCCGGGACGGTACGGTCTACCCCTTCGGCGACGCCCGGGGCTACGGCGACGCCCCCACCGGTTCGGCCGTCGACCTCGAGCCCACCCCGAGCGGCAACGGCTACTGGATCGTCGACGAGGGTGGCCGGGTTTTCGCCTTCGGTGACGCCGTGAGCCACGGCGACGTCGACCGGGCCCGGCTCGCCGCCGGCGAGAAGGTCACGAGCCTGTCCGCCACACCGAGCGGCGCCGGCTACTGGGTGTTCACGACCAGGGGTCGCGTGCTGCCCTTCGGCGACGCCGCCTTCCTCGGCGACGTCAGCAACCTGGCACTGGCCGCCCCGGTGCTGGACTCCATCCCCACGCCGTCCGGCCGCGGCTACTACATGGTCGCCGGTGACGGTGGGATCTTCGCCTTCGGCGACGCCGCCTTCCACGGCTCCATGGGCGGGAAGAAGCTCAACGCCCCCGTCCAGAGCCTCGTGCCGAACCGGGACGGCACCGGCTACTGGCTGGTGGCCAGCGACGGCGGCATCTTCGCCTTCGGCGCCGGCTTCCACGGCTCGATGGGCGCGGTGAAGCTGAACCGCCCCATCACCGGGATGGTCCGGGCCGGCCAGGGCTACCTCATGGTCGGCGAGGACGGCGGCATCTTCGACTTCTCCGGCACCCCCGATGGCTTCCAGGGCTCGCTCGGCGCCCACCCCCCGGCCCAGCCGATCACATCGGTGGCGGTGCTCGAAGCCGGCTGAGCGCCGCCCGCGCCCGATGGCTGGCAGACTGGCCCGATGTCGAGCGTCACTGCCGTCACGGTCGGGCGGATCGGGGCCCTGTGGCGCTATCCGGTGAAGTCGATGCTGGGCGAGCCGCTCATGTCGGTCGCCGTGAGCGAGGCAGGGTTCGACGGCGACCGGCGCTTCGGCGTGGTCGACCCCGGGAGCGGCCGGATCGCCAGCGCCAAACGGCCGAGGCGGTGGCAGCGGCTGTTGCAGCTGCAGGCCGAGGTGGACGGCCCCGACGGGGTGCGGATCCGGTTCCCGGACGGCTCGTCGGTGCGGTCGGGCGATCACGGCGCCGACGCCGCACTGGGCGCATTCCTCGGCGCCGACGTGCGCCTGTCGGGCGACGCGGCGCCGAAGGCGGAGCTGGAGCGGGCGGTCCCCGACGACGTCCTGGCCGAGGGCGCCGACGCCGACGTCGCCTTCACCCTGCTGGAGATCGCCGCCGCCTCCCCGGCCGGGACGTTCTTCGACTTCAGCCCGATGCAGCTGCTGACGTCGGCGTCGCTGGCCCGGGCCGGCGCCGCCCACCCCGCCGGCCACCTCGACGCCCGGCGCTACCGGCCCAACGTGGTGATCGACACCGACCCCGAACTGGCCGGGTTCGTCGAGAACGACTGGGCCGGGCGGCGGCTCCAGCTCGGCGAGGCCGTCGTCCTCGACGTCGTCGTCCCGAGCCCCCGCTGCGCCGTTCCGACGCTGCGCCACGGCGATCTGCCCCCCGACCCCGACGCCCTGCGGGTCCCGCTCCAGCACAACTTCGTCGACGTCCCCCTCGACGGCTTCGGCTCCGCGCCCTGCCTCGGCGTGCACGCCGTCGTCGTGACCGGCGGCCGGCTGCGGATCGGCGACGAGGTCCGCCTGGCCGGCTGATGGATGTGAAGCTGCGGCCGGGGACTCCGGAGGACGCCGGGGCCTGCGGGCGGATCTGCTACGACGCCTTCGCCGCCATCGCCGCCGCCCACGGCTATCCCTGCGATTTCCCGTCGCCGGAGGTGGCCACCGGGCTGGTGACGGCGCTGCTCGGCCGGCCGGGGATCTTCTCCGTCGTGGCCGAGGCCGGCGGTGAGGTGGTGGGTTCGAACTTCCTCGACGAGCGGGCGGCCATCGCCGGGGTCGGGCCGATCACCGTGGCCCCGGGAGCGCAGAACGGTGCCATCGGGCGGCAGCTGATGGTCGCGGTCATGGACCGGGCCGCTGAGCGGGGCGCAGCCGGGGTGCGGCTCGTCCAGACCGCCTACCACGCCCGGTCGCTCTCGCTGTACGCCAAGCTCGGCTTCGTCGCCCGGGAACCGCTGGCCTGCCTGCAGGGCCCCCCGCCCGGCATCATCGTGCCGGGGCGGGCGGTGCGGCCGGCCGGCACCGCCGACATCGACGCCTGCAACGCCCTCTGCCGGGCCGTCCACGGCCACGACCGGGCGCCGCAGGTCGACGACGCCGTGGCCGGCGGCACCGCGGTCGTCGTCGAGCACGGCGGACGGATCACCGGGTACTCCACCGGACTGTCGTTCTTCGCCCACAGCCTCGGGGAGACCGTGGACGACCTCGAGGCCCTGCTCGGCGCGGCGGACGGGTTCGGCGGACCCGGCCTCCTCGTGCCGATCCGCAACGGCCCGCTGTTCCGCTGGTGCCTGGAGAGCGGTCTGCGGGTCGTGCAGCTGATGACGCTGATGACCACCGGGCTCTACAACGAGCCGGCCGGCGCCTGGCTGCCCTCGGTCATGTACTGACCGCCGCTCGGTCTAGGGATGGCAGGTGCCGGTGCCCGAGTCGGTGAAGCCCTTCCCGTAGGCCGGCAGGAACCGCCAGTCGTAGGTGTTGGCGTGCAGCGTGAGCTTGATCACCCCGAACGTGTTGGCGTTGCGCACCTGGCTGTTGGGCTGGACGGCGGCGAACCCGTAGTGGCTCTCACCGCCCGTCCCGACGACGATCTCCCGGATCCCGTGGACGGCGTCGGCCTTCCCGGCCGGCGTCTGAGGGGCGAACCGTTCATAGACGTGGGCGTGGGCCGAGAGGACGACGTCAGCGCCGTACTGGTAGAGCGCGTCCCAGAACGGTCCGACCTGGGGGGTGCTTCCGTGGTTGTCGTCGGAGGCGAAGCGGGCCTGGTGCCAGTAGGCGAGTGTGCACTGAGCCGGGTGGGCGGAGAGGTCGGCCCGCAGCCACTTCTCCTGCTCGGAGCCCTTGTTGCAGCCCACCTGGTCGCAGTTGGCGTTGAGGACGATGACGTGCCAGGAACCGACGTTGTAGCTGTACCAGCCCTTGCCCTTCGGCCCGGCCGCCGCCCCGAAGTAGGCGAAGTAGGGGGCGGCGCCGGGGGTCAGGTACTCGTGGTTGCCGACCGCCGGCCTGATCCGGCCCTTGACCCGGCCCCACGTCGGGCCGAAGCAGTTGGCGAACTCCTTGGCCGTTCCCGATTCGTAGGCGTTGTCGCCGAGGGTGATGACGGTTCCGGGGGTCTTGGCGGCGAGGGCGGCCGTCGCCACGTCGGTCTGCGACGTGCAGCTGGCGATGTCGCCGGCGCCGACGAGGACGGGGACGGCCGCTTCGGCCGGTGGGATGGCGACGAGCCCGAGCCAGACGACGGACAGCGTGGCGGTGAGGCGGACGGCGCGGAGGCGCGCCAGCCGGAGGACGGCCTGCATCTCCCCCTCCGATCCTTCGTGACGGTGCGGGAACCGAATGGGCCAAACGCCCGGCCGGTGTCATTTGGGAAGTCCTGCACCAAAGGGTTCGGCACACCGCAGAAAGGGCCCTGCGCTTGATGTTGTCGGGACAACGAAATCTCGGGAAAGTCCCGGCGACAACCGGCTCAAGCCTTCCAGGAGAGCAGAATGGCGGGAGCCGGAGCGGCCACCGTCGAGGGGAGCGGGTGCGGAGATGGAGATCGGTCTGATGGTCGGCGGCAACAGCCTGGGCAGCGTCGTCGAGGCGGTCCGGGAGGCGGCCGGAGCGGGCATCCGCCGGGTGTGGGTGCCCCAGCTGATCGGCGTCGACGCGCTGACCGCCATCGCCGTGGCCGGCCGGGAGGTCCCCGACGTCGAGCTGGGGACGGCGGTCGTCCCCACCTACCCCCGCCACCCGCTCGTCCTGGCCGGGCAGGCGCTCACCACGGCCGCCGCCCTCGGCGGGACCGGCCGCCTCCATCTCGGCGTCGGCCTGTCGCACCAGCTGGTGATCGAGGGGATGATGGGCATCCCGTTCGAGAGGCCGGCGCTCCACATGCGGGAGTACCTCTCGGCGCTGCGGCCGGCGCTCGATGGGCAGCCGGTCGACGTGAAGGGCGAGACGCTGGAGGCCCACACGCTGATGGGCCCGGTCACGGTGGAGGACGCCGGGCCCGTCCCCGTGCTCGTCGCCGCCCTCGGCCCCGCCCTCCTGCGGGTGGCCGGGGAGCTGGCCGACGGGACCCTCACCTGGATGGCGGCGCCCGAGGTGATCGGGCAGCGGATCGCCCCGGCCATCACCGCCGCCGCCGAGAGCGCCGGCCGGCCCCGGCCCCGGGTCGGGGTGGGCCTTCCGGTGGCCGTCACGGACGACGTGGCCGGGGCCCGGGAGCGGGCGGCCGCGGCCTTCGCCGTCTACGACACCCTCCCGTCCTACAAGCGGCTCCTCGACGAGGCGGGGCTCGACGGGCCGGCCGGCGTCGTCATCGCCGGCGACGAGGACGAGGTCGCCCGCCGCATCCGGGCCCTGGCCGACGTCGGCGCCACCGAGCTCGTGGCGTCGCTGTTCGGCGGCGGGGCGACCCGGCGGGCGACGCTGCGGGTCCTCGGGGAGCTGGCCCGGGAGGAGGTCAGCTGACGGTCAGCGCCGCCACCACCTGACGGGCGACGTTGGCGTGGCCGAGGGCGTTGGGATGCACGGGGCTGCCCGGGGCGGTCGGCAGGAAGCCCTCGACCCACTTCCGCCCCGGGAGCCGGCACACGTCGTGGCCGATGCTCGAGGTGTAGGTGTCGACGAACAGCGCTCCGGCGGTGGCCGCGGCGTCGGCCAGCATGGCGTTGAGGCGGGCCTCGACGCCCCGCAGCCAGGCGACGTCGCCGACGGCGATGGGAACGAACGGCCAGCACCCCCACCCCTCGTCGGGCAGGATCACCGGGTAGCCCACCACGAGGATGCGGGCGGCCGGCGCCCGCTCCCGGATGGCGGCCAGGACCGCCGCCACCTTTGGCCGGGTGGCGTCGATCCGCCGCCCGACCTCGTCGCCGTGGCGGGTGTAGTGGTGCCGGCACGGCGCGCCCAGCGGAAAGACGACGCTGAAGCCGGCGCAGGTGACGGTGATCGAGGCGAACCCGATGTCGTTGCCGCCGATCCCGAGGGTCACGAGGTCGACGTCGGGGTGGAGGGCGTCGAGCTGGGGACCGTTGATCAGCGCCTGCGGGGCGGCCATGTCGGCCGTCTTGGCGCCGGCGCAGCTGGCGTCGGTGAAGCGGGCCACGCCGAGGGCGACGGCCACGAGATGGGGGTAGTTGTGGTCGGAGCGCTGGCACCCGCCCGACTCCGCCGTCTGGGTCGGGATGCCCGGCCCCGACGTGTAGGAGTCACCGAGGGCGACGTAGCGGATGGGAGCGGCGTCCGACGCCAGAGCCGGGAGCGACGCCACCATCAGCACGACGACCGCCAGCATGACCGTTTTCCCCAGTCTCATGGCTACGGACAGTACCCCCGCGCTCACCCCGGGTGCCCGCGGTTTTCGGAGCCGGGCTTTGATCGGACCGGGACCAGCGTCTAGGAAGGGTGGGGTGAGCCTCGATCTGGAGCTGGCCGCCCCCGAGACCATCTACCGCGTCCTGTCGGAGGACGGGTCGGAGCTGGTGGCCGAACCGCCCGCCCTGACCGACGACGCCGTGGTGGCGGTCATGACCGAGATGGTCAAGGCCCGGGTGGCCAACGGCCGGTTCTTCGCCCTCCAGCGCCAGGGCCGGGCCGGGACCTACGCCCCGATCGAGGGCCAGGAGGCGACCGTCGTCGGGGCCGTCGCCGCCCTCGACCCCGCCCGCGACTGGGTCCTGCCCCAGTACCGGGAGCCGGTCGCGCTCGGCCGCTACGGCCCCGAGGTCCTGCGGACCTACGCCCTCTACCAGCGGGGCCATCCCGCCGGCGGCCACTTCCCGGCCGGGGTGCGGGTCTTCCCCGTCCAGATCTCCCTGGCGGCCCAGATCCCCCACGCCCTCGGCCTGGCCTGGGCTCTGCGACTGAAGGGCGAGCCCGGCGTGGCCTGCGTGTTCTTCGGGGACGGGGCCAGCTCCGAGGGCGACTTCTACGAGGCCGGCAACTTCGCCGGCGTGCTCGGCGCGCCGGTGCTGTTCCTCTGCGTCAACAACGGGTGGGCCATCTCAACGCCGCTGTCGGCCCAGACGGCGGCCACCAGCTTCGCGGCCAAGGCGGCGGCCTTCGGGTTTCCCGGCGTGCGGGTCGACGGCAACGACGCGCTGGCCATGATCTCGGTCGTGGCCGCCGCCCGGGAGCGGGCCGTCGGCGGCGGGGGGCCGACGCTGATCGAGGCCGTGACCTTCCGCATGGGTCCCCACACCACGGCCGACGACCCGAAGCGCTACCTGCCCCCCGAGCAGCGGGCCGGCTGGGAGGGTCGCGACCCGATCACCCGCCTCGGTCGCCATCTGGAGGGCCGGGGGCTGTGGGACGGCGAGCGCCGGGCGGCGGCCGAGGAGGCGGCGGCAGCCGAGGTCGACGCCGCGTGGGAGGCGGCCGAGGCCACGACCGTCGCCCCCGACCATTTCTTCGACCACGTCTACGCCGAGCCGACCCCCCGGATGGTCACGCAGCGGGCCGAGCTGCGCCGCCGCCTCGGGCTCGACGGGCCGGACGCCGGGGCGGGGAGCTGAGCGGGGTGGCCGTCATGACCCTCGTGGAGGCGATCAACCACACGCTCCATCAGGAGATGGAGCGGGACGGGCGGGTGCTGGTCTACGGCCAGGACGTGGCCCGCAACGGCGGCGTCTTCCGGGCCACCGACGGCCTCCTCGACCGGTTCGGCGCCCAGCGGGTCGTCGACACGCCGCTGTCGGAGGGCGTGATCATCGGCACCGCCGTCGGCCTGGCCGCCGAGGGGTTCGTGCCGGTCCCGGAGATCCAGTTCCTCGGCTTCTCCTGGCAGGCCTTCCACCAGATCGCCGGGCAGCTGGCCCGGCTCCGCTACCGGTCCGACGGGCGCTTCGACTGCCCGGTGACGGTGCGGGCGCCGTTCGGCGGCGGGGTCCGCACGCCGGAGCTGCACTCCGAGGCTCTGGAGGCCCAGCTGGTGCAGTGCCCCGGCCTCAAGGTGGTGCTGCCGGGGTCCGCGGCCGACGCCAAGGGGCTGCTGGCCTCGGCCATCCGCGACCCCGACCCGGTCATGTTCCTGGAGCCGCTCAAGGGCTACCGGCTGGTGAAGGACGACGTCCCCGAGGGCGAGCACCTCGTCCCGCTGGGCAAGGCCAACACGGTGCAGGCGGGCGACGACGTCGTCCTCATCGCCTGGAGCGCCCAGGTCGAGGTTGCCCGCCGGGCGGCCGACGTGCTGGCCGCCGAGCACGGCCTCTCGGCCAGGGTCCTCGACCTGCGCACCCTCGTCCCGCTCGACATCGAGGCCATCGTGGCCGCCGTGGAGCACACCGGCCGGGCCGTCGTCGTCAGCGAGGCGCCCCAGTCGGCGGGGTTCGCCGCCGAGGTGGTGGCCACGATCTGCGAAGAGGCCTTCTACTCACTCGAAGCCCCCGTGGCCCGGGTCGGCGGCTTCGATGTGCCGTATCCCGTCGGGATGCTGGAGGAGCACTACGTCCCCGACCCGGCCCGGGTCGTCGCCGCCGCCCTCCGGGTCTGCGGCGAGGCCGGCTAGTGGCCCGGGTCGAGTTCGCCCTGCCCGACGTGGGCGAGGGTCTGGAGGAAGGCGAGGTCGTGGCCTGGCTGGTCGCTCCCGGTGACAGCGTCACCCGGGATCAGCCGCTGGTGGAGGTGCAGACCGACAAGGCGCTGGTCGAGCTGCCGTCCCCGGTGGCGGGGCAGGTCGTGTCGCTGGCCTTTGCGGCCGGCGACATCGTCAAGGTGGGGCAGGTGCTCCTCGTCCTCGAGGCGGGAGGTGCACCGCAGGCGGCGGTGCAACCCGCGCCTGGGGGGGCTCTGCCCCCTCAGACCCCCCCGCGGCCCACGCGTTCCCCGCCGTCGCCCGTCGGCAACGCTCCAACCGGTTCCCCTCGGCCGAAGGCGGCGCCGGCGGTGCGGAAGCTGGCGGTGGAACGGGGAGTGGACCTGGCGGCGGTTCGAGGGACCGGTCCCGGGGGACGGATCCTGGCCGCCGACATCGAAGCGGCCGCCGCTGCGCCCGGCTCCGGCGTTCAAGACTTGCACCCGGCGCGAGTGAAGAACGCCGAAGGGTCGGCGGGCCGGGCGGCGACGGGCGGGATCGGCTGGATGGAACCCGGGCGGCATCCGTTGCGGGGAATCCGGCGGGTGACGGCCGAGGCCATGAGCCGGTCGTGGTCCGAGATCCCGCATCTGACGACGCTCGACGAGATCGACGCCACCGGGCTGCTCGCCGCCCGGCGCAGCCTGGCCGCGGCCGGCATCGACGCCACCATCGGCGCGCTCCTCGTCGCCGCCGTCGCCCGGGGCCTGCGCCGTTACCCGGTCCTCAATGCCTCGGTCGAGACCGCTCCGGACGGGAACGGCGGGGAGATCGTCGTCCATGCGGAGTGCAACGTCGGGCTGGCGGTGGCCACCGCCGACGGGCTGGTGGTGCCGGTGATCCGGGAGGCCGACCGGCGGGGGCTGGCCGATCTGGCCGAGGAGGTCCGGCGGCTGACGGCGGCCGCCCGCCGCAGGGCCGTCGACCTGGCCGATCTCCGGGGCGGGACGTTCACGATCTCCAACTACGGCGCCCTCGGCGGGCGGTTCGCCACCCCGATCATCCGGCCGCCGGAGGTCGCCATCATGGGCTTCGGAGCCATCCGGCCCCGGCCGTTCGTCGTCGACGGCGAAGTGAAGGCCCGTCCCACCCTGCC
>DASYFF010000292.1:0-5690 GCA_036498605.1 Acidimicrobiia bacterium
CGCCCGCTTGGCGAAGGCGTCGAAGATGGCCCGCAGGGCCAGGATGTACTCCCGGACCCGGGCCGCCGGCCGCTCCCCGGAGACCGAGAACCGCCGCTCCAGGTGGGCCTTGACCTGGGTGCCGAGCCCCAGGACGAAGCGGCCCCCGGTGAGGGCGGCGAGGTCCCACGCCGCCTGGGCGGTGACCATCGGGCTGCGGGGGAAGGCGATGGCCACGTCGGTGCCGAGGACCAGCCCCGGCGCCGCCTCGGCGGCCAGGGCGCAGGCGATCCAGGGGTTGTGGGCGGACTCCGTGACCCACAGGCCGGCGAAGCCCGCCGCCCGGGCCTGGCGGGCGATGTCGCCGATGCGGGCGGGGTGGGGCGTGGTGCAGTAGAGGTCGAGCTCCATGGGTCGGCGAGCCTAGGCGTGGGCCGGAGCGTTTGGTGGCCCGGCGGCCTGGGAAACCATGGCAGACATGCGATCGGGACCCTCCGCTAGCCTTCTCCACGACGCGCCGAAACCAGCGGGTGCGGACTACGGGGAAGCGGAGATGCCGGAGAGTTCCGAGATCCTCGAGCCGCTCGCCCTCGCTGCGAGGCCAGGTCCGCCGACGACGCTCGGCGCAGGGTCCGAACCGGTCCGGGTGCTCCTCGTCGAGGACGATCCGGGCGACGCCCTGCTCGTCGAGGAGCTCCTGTCGGAGACCGACCTCGCCGTGGAGCTCGAGCGGGCCATGTCGGTGGCCGAGGCCCTGCCCCGCCTGGCCGGGGCCGATTGCGTCCTCCTCGACCTCGCCCTGCCCGACAGTTTCGGGCTCGACGGCCTGCTCACCATCCTGGGCGCCGACCAGCGGGTGGCGGTCATCGTCCTCACCGGCCTGTCCGACCGCAGCCGGGGCGCCCTGGCCGTGGCCAGCGGCGCCCAGGACTACCTGATCAAGGCCGAGGTCGACGCCTCCCTGCTCGGCCGGTCGGTCCGCTACGCCATCGAGCGCCGCCGGGCCGACGTCGCCACCCGCCGGCTGTTCGAGGCCAACCTCCGCCGGGAGGCCAACGAGCGCATCCAGCGGGGCCTCCTGCCCCGGCCCCTGCTGCGGCGCGACGACCTCGAGGTGGCCACCGTCTACCGGCCCGGGGGCGGCGGCGACGTCCTCGGCGGCGACTTCTACGACGCCGTCGAGCTGGAGGACGGGACGCTGCGGGCGGTCATCGGCGACGTCTGCGGCCACGGGCCCGACGAGGCGGCCCTCGGGGTCTGCCTCCGCATCGCCTGGCGGACGCTGGTGGTGGCCGGCACCGAGCATCCCCGGGTCCTCCCCGCCCTCGACGACGTGCTGGTCGCCGAGCGCCAGCACGACGAGACGTTCGTCACCGTGTGTGACGTCACGATCCGGCCCGACCGTTCCGGCGCCGCGGTCCGGCTGGCCGGCCATCCGCCGCCGCTGCTGCTCCGGCCCGCCCCGGCGGTGTGGCCGGCCGTGGACCCCGGCCCGCCGCTCGGGGTCATGCCCGGCCAGGCCTGGCCCGAGGCCGCCACGGAACTGGCCGGTCCCTGGGCCGTCCTCCTCTACACCGACGGGCTCATCGAAGGGCGGCGCAAGGGCTCGGACGAACGCCTCGGCGTCGACGGCCTGACCGAGCGGCTCCGGGAGGCCGGGCTCGGCGGCGAGGACCGGGAGGCCGGCCTCGAGGCCACGGTGGCCTGGGCCGAGGAGGAGCACGGCGGGCCGCTGGCCGACGACGTCGCGCTCATGCTCCTGGCCTGCGGGGGCCCGGGCCCGAGGCGGTGAGCCGCCCGCCGGTCAGGTTCCGGACGGGGGGCGTGTCGCTGCGCCGCCGGGTCGGCGCCGCCTTCCTCACCGTGGGCGGTCTCGGCGTCGTCGCCCTGGCCTTCACCGCCTGGACCTTCAACGGCCTGCTCGATGCCCGGAACCGCCTCGTCAACCGTTTCGACCCGGCGGTGCTGGCCGCCCGGGACCTCGGGGCGGCGATGGTGGATCAGGACACCGGCGTCCGGGGCTACGCCCTGACCGCCCGGGACGACTTCCTCGCCCCCTACGACCAGGGCGGCCGGGAGGAGACGGCGGCCACCGACCGGCTCCGGAGGGCCGTCGGCCACGAACCCGGGCTGGCCGCGGCGCTGTCCGACACGTCGGGGCGGGCCGACGACTGGCGCCGGACGGCGGCCGAACCGCTGCTGGCCGCCGTCCGGGCCGGGGGGCCCAAGGCGGCCACCCCGGCGCTGCTCGACGGGTCGAAGGTCCGCTTCGACGCCTTCCGGGCCGCCTCCGCCGTCCTGGAGCAGCGGCTCGACGCGGAGCATGGCCGGGCGGTGGCGAGGCTCGACAGCGCCACCCGCCGCCTGGTGTGGGTCGCCGTCGCCGGGCTCCTGGCCGCGGCCGCGTCCGGGGTCGTCCTGTGGCGGGCGCTGGCCCACTGGGTCCTCGGGCCGCTCGACTCGCTCGGCGGCCAGACCCGCCTGGTGACGGCGGGCGAGTTCGACCGGCCCATCGAGCCGGTCGGTCCGCCGGAGATCATGGCCGTGGCCGGCGACACCGAGGCCATGCGCCGCCGCATCCGGGCCGAGTTCGCCGCCGTGGAGGAGGCCCGGGAGCAGCTGGCGGCCCAGGCCGAGGAGCTGGCCCGCTCCAACGCCGACCTGGAGCAGTTCGCCTATGTCGCCTCCCACGACCTCCAGGAGCCGCTGCGGAAGGTGACGAGCTTCTGCCAGCTGCTCCAGCGCCGCTACCAGGGCCAGCTCGACGAGCGGGCCGACCAGTACATCGAGTTCGCCGTCGACGGCGCCAAGCGGATGCAGGCCCTCATCAACGACCTGCTGGCCTTCTCCCGGGTCGGCCGCACGAGCGAGGCCTTCGTCGAGGTCGACTGCGGCGAGGCCCTCGACCGGGCGCTGCGCAACCTGGAGGCCGCCCTCGAGGACGCCGGCGCCGAGGTGGTCCGCCCGACTGCGCTGCCGACCGTGGAAGGGGACCCCTCGCTCCTGACCGCCCTGTTCCAGAACGTGGTCGCCAACGCCGTCAAGTTCCGCAGCGAGGCGCCGCCCCGGGTCGAGATCGGCGCCGCCCGCTACGACGGCGAGTGGTCGTTCCGGGTGTCGGACAACGGCATCGGCATCGAGGACGCCTACGCCGAGCGGGTCTTCGTCATCTTCCAGCGGCTCCACGCCAAGGAGCTCTATCCCGGGACGGGGATCGGCCTGGCCCTGTGCAAGAAGATCGTCGAGTTCCACGGCGGCCGCATCTGGATCGACACGGCCGTCCCGTCGGGGACGACCGTCTGCTGGACACTGCCCGAAACCCAAGGAGATCCCAGTGACTGACGACCCTCTGGCCACCGACGCCGGCCCGGTCGAGATCCTTCTGGTCGAGGACGACCCGGGCGACGTCCTCATGACCACGGAGGCGTTGGCCGACGTCAAGATGGCCAACGAGCTCCACGTGGTCGGCAACGGCGAGGAGGCCCTGGCCTTCCTGCTGCGGGAGGGGGAGTACGCCGACGCCCCCCGTCCCGGCCTGATCCTCCTCGACCTCAACCTGCCCCGGGTGGACGGGCGGGAGGTGCTGGCCCGTATCAAGGCCGACGAGGTGCTGCGGCGCATCCCGGTGGTGGTGCTGACGACCTCCGAGGCCGAGGAGGACATCCTGCGCAGCTACGACCTCCACGCCAACGCCTACGTCACGAAGCCGGTCGATTTCGAGGCCTTCGTGAAGGTCGTCCGCCAGGTCGACGACTTCTACATCAACGTCGTCCGGCTCCCGCCGCGCTGATCAAGGAGGTTGCAGTAGCGTTCGCAACCGTCAGGGAGCGGGTACACCTACTTGGGCAATGACGCCGGGAAGGGGAGTGACCGTGCTGATCGGGACGCCGTCGACCGAGCTGGATCTCACGCCGGGGGAGAGTGAACCGCCACCGGGGCTGACCGCCGAGCTGGCCTGGTGCCTGCGGCGCTTCGTCTCCGGCCGGGCCGACGAACCGGCCATGCGCCGGGCCGAGCAGGCGCTGGTGGAGTGGGACGCCTGGTTGAGCCGGTAGTCGGGGTTCCTTCATCTGGTCGGGCGCAGCATCGACTTCATTGACTTCGACGGGGCGGCACTCTGCCGCGCCACAATGGGGACCCCCTGACGAGGAGATCTTGCCGATGACCGCTCCCGCCCCCGACTTCAAGGTCGCCGACCTGTCGCTGGCCGACTTCGGCCGCAAGGAGATCCAGCTCGCCGAGCACGAGATGCCGGGTCTCATGGCCATGCGGAAGGAGTACGGGGCGTCCCAGCCGCTCCGGGGGGCCCGCGTCACCGGATCGCTCCACATGACGATCCAGACCGCGGTGCTGATCGAGACGCTGGTGGCGCTGGGGGCCGAGGTGCGCTGGGCCAGCTGCAACATCTTCTCCACCCAGGACCACGCCGCCGCCGCCATCGCCGCGGCCGGGATCCCGGTCTTCGCCTGGAAGGGCGAGACGCTGGAGGAGTACTGGTGGTGCACCGAGCAGGCCCTCACCTGGTCGGGCCCGGGCGGGCCCAACATGATCCTCGACGACGGCGGCGACGCCACCCTGCTGGTCCACAAGGGCGTCGAGTACGAGAAGGCCGGGGCGGTCCCCGACCCGTCGTCGGCCCCCAACGAGGAGCTGGCCATCGTGCTGGCCCTCCTCGGCCGGTCGCTGGCCGCCGATCCGCAGCGGTTCACGACCATGGCCAACGGGATCAGGGGCGTGACCGAGGAGACGACGACCGGCGTCCACCGCCTCTACGAGATGCACCGGGCCGAGACGCTCCTGTTCCCGGCCATCAACGTCAACGACTCGGTGACGAAGTCCAAGTTCGACAACAAGTACGGCTGCCGCCACTCCCTCATCGACGGGATCAACCGCGGCACCGACGTCCTCATCGGCGGGAAGGTGGCCGTCGTCTGCGGCTACGGCGACGTCGGCAAGGGCTGCGCCGAGTCGCTGCGGGGCCAGGGGGCCCGGGTCATCGTGACCGAGATCGACCCGATCTGCGCCCTGCAGGCGGCCATGGACGGCTACCAGGTGACGACCGTCGAAGACGTCCTCGACACGGCCGACATCTTCGTCACCTGCACCGGCAACGCCAACATCATCCGGGCCGACCACATGGCCAAGATGAAGCACCAGGCGATCGTCGGGAACATCGGTCACTTCGACAACGAGATCGACATGGCCGGCCTGGCCGCCATCCCCGGGGTCGAGCGGGTCATGGTCAAGCCCCAGGTCGACGAGTGGGTCTTCCCCGACGGGCACTGCGTGATCATCCTGTCGGAGGGCCGCCTCCTGAACCTCGGCAACGCCACGGGCCACCCGAGCTTCGTGATGTCGAACTCCTTCACCAACCAGGTGCTGGCCCAGATCGAGCTCTACACCCGGACCGAGGCCTACCCGGTCGGCGTCTACGTGCTGCCCAAGCACCTCGACGAGAAGGTGGCCCGCCTCCACCTCGACGCCCTCGGCGTGAAGCTGACGACGCTGTCGCCCGAGCAGGCCGCCTACCTTGGGATCCCCGTCGAGGGCCCCTACAAGTCAGACCACTACCGGTACTAGGGAGCTTCACCTGCCTCCCCCGAGGCGGGCCTAGCCGCTGCGGACGAGCCGGCCGGGAAGCGCCCCGGTCGGCTTGCCGTCGCGCATGATCTCCACCCCTGACACGAACGTGTGGCGGTAGCCGTCGGCCT
>DASYFF010000293.1:0-4255 GCA_036498605.1 Acidimicrobiia bacterium
CGGGTGCTCGGCGCCGGCCAGCCGGCCGGCCAGGCGCTCGAAGGTCTTCGGATCCCGGTAGTTCCCGCTGACGTAGCCGAGATTGGCGGTGAGCCCGTCGAGCGCCCCGTCGTCGACCTTGTCGAGCCCGGCGGCGGCCACTGAGTCGCGGGCCCGCCGGCCGATGTCGTCGTCGCTCAGGTCGGAGCCGGCGACCCCCACGATGGGCAGGCCGTCGAGCACGCGCCGTCCCGAGAGGTGGTAGAGCGACGGGAACAGCTTCTTATAAGCCAGGTCGCCGGTGGCGCCGAAGAGCACCAGGGCGTCGGCCCGGGGCCGGGAGCCCGAGGCCAGCTGCTGCGAGGTCTGCGGGCTGCTCACGGACGGCCCTTCATTCCTGGTGGACGGCGTGGCCGCCGAACTGCTGGCGGAGGGCGGCGACGACCTTCATGGCCGGCGACTCCTCCTGCCGGGAGGCGAAGCGGGCGAACAGGGCCGAGGAGATCACCGGTGCCGGGACGGCCAGGCGGATGGCCTCCTCGACCGTCCACCGGCCCTCGCCCGAGTCGTCGGCCCAACCCTTGAGCTTGGTCAGGCCGGGGTCCTCGTTGAGGGCCTTGGCCAGCAGGTCGAGCAGCCAGGAGCGGATGACCGTGCCGTAACGCCAGGCCTCCACGGCCGCCGGGACGTCGATGCCGAGCTCCGAGGTGGCGAGGAGCTCGTAGCCCTCGGCGTAGGCCTGCATGAGGCCGTACTCGATCCCGTTGTGGACCATCTTGGTGAAGTGGCCGGCGCCCACGGGGCCGGCGTGGACGAGCCCGCCGCCCTCGGGGGCCAGCGCCTCCAGCACCGGCCGGATCCGGCCGACGTCATCGGCGGAGCCTCCCACCATCAGGCCGTAGCCGTTCTCGAGACCCCACACCCCGCCCGACACCCCGGCGTCGACGAAGCCGATGCCCTTGGCGGCCAGCTCCTCCGACCGGGCGATGGACTCCCGGTAGTTGGAGTTGCCGCCGTCGACGACGAGGTCGCCGGCGGCCAGGAGTTCACCGAGCTCGGTGATGGTCGACCTCGTCGGTTCACCGGCCGGCACCATGACCCAGGCCACCCGGGGGGCGGGCAGCGCCTCGACCAGCTCGGCCAGGGTCTTGACGTCGGCGATGTCAGGGTTGCGGTCGTAGCCCACGACCTCGTGGCCCCTGCGGCGGAGCCGCTCGGCCATGTTCCCGCCCATCCGACCCAGGCCCACCATCCCGATTCGCACGGCGGGACTGTACCCGCCGTGCCCCGGGCGTTATGCCGCGGCGGGCTCGCCCTCGGCCGGGACCTCGACGCCCTCGACCTCGGACCAGATGGCCTTGAGGCGGTCGACGTCGATGGTGTCCTCGTCGAGCAGTTCCTTGACGATGGCGTCGAAGAGGGGGCGGTGCCCGGCCAGCAGGGTGCGGGCCGACTCCAGGGCGGTGTTGAGCATCCCGTCGATCTCGGCGTGGACCTTGTCGCCGATCCCGCCGAACATGATCCGGTCGGGGTCCATGGCCACGAGGCCGAGGTCCGACATCCCCCACTTGGTCACCATCTGGGTGGCCAGGCCGGTGGCCGACTGCAGGTCGCCGGAGGCGCCCTGGGTGAAGTCGCCGTCGAGGAGGAGCTCCTCGGCCGCCCGTCCGCCGAGGGCCACGGTCAGCTGGGCCCGGGCCTGGGAGCGGGTCAGGAACGAGTTGTCGTCGCCGCCCATCCAGGTGACGCCGCCGGCCGGGCCGCGGGGCACGATCGTGACCTGCACCGGGTCGTTGGCGTCGGGGAGGACGAGGGCGGCGATGGTGTGGCCGGCCTCGTGCCAGGCGGTGACCTTGCGGTCCATGTCGGTGACCACGGCCGACTTGCGGGCCCGGCCCATCATCACCGTGGCCAATGCCTCGTCGAAGTCGCCGTTGCAGATGACGTTGCGCTTGCCCCGGGCGGCCTCGAGGGCGGCCTGGTTGACCAGGTTGCAGATGTCGGCGCCGGTGAGGCCGGGGGTGCGGCGGGCCAGGGCGACGAAGTCGACGTCGGGGCCCATCGTCCGGTCCTTGGCGTAGAGGTCGAGGAGGCGGGTGCGGCCCCGGCGGTCGGGCGGGGCCACGGTGACCTGACGGTCGAAGCGGCCGGCCCGGGTCAGTGCGGGGTCGAGGATGTCGGGCCGGTTGGTGGCGGCCACGATGACGACGTTGGTCTCCTTGGCGAAGCCGTCCATTTCGACCAGGAGGGCGTTGAGCGTCGACTCCCGCTCGTCGTTGGCCCCGCCGCCGGGGGCGCTGCCGTTCCGGGCCCGGCCCACGGAGTCGATCTCGTCCAGGAAGACGATGCCACCGGTCTTCTTGGCCTTGGCGAAGAGGTCGCGCACCCGGGCGGCGCCCACGCCGACGAACATCTCGGAAAAGTCGGAGCCGGCCGCGGAGTAGAACGGGACGCCGGCCTCGCCGGCCACGGCCCGGGCCAGGAGCGTCTTGCCGGTGCCCGGGGGGCCGACCAGCAGGAAGCCCCGGGGCATGTTGGCGCCGGCCGCCTCGAAGTGGGTCGGGTCGTGCAGGAAGCTGACGATCTCCGACAGCTCCTCGACCGCCTCGTCGCAGCCGACGACGTCGGTGAAGCGGGCGCTCGGGGGTTCGGGGAGCTCGGCCTTGGTGTTGGTGAAGGCCTTGGCGTTGGCCGCCCCGGCGCCCATCGGGCCCTTCTTCGCCATCCAGACGAAGAAGCCGATGATCAGCAGGACGGGCAGGAGCATGGCCACGAGGCCGCCGATGGGCGAGGCGTGGTGGACGGGCTCGGAGTCGAAGGGGATCTTGGCGTCGGTCAGGTCCTTGACGAGGACCGTGCCGTACTCGTTCGGGTAGGACGCCGTGACGTCCTTGCCATTGGCCAGCGTCAGGTCGAGGACCCGGTTGTCGTCGTCGATCTTGGCCGAGTCGATGTGCTGGCCGTCGAACTGGCCGGTGGGGATGGCGGCCAGCACGTCGGACAGCGGCCGCTCGTTGGTGGCGGCCTGCTTCATGCCGAAGATGGGCAGGACGAGGAGGATGCCGAGCAGCAGGACGCCCAGGATGATCTGGTTCCGGCGGTTCTGCATGAACGGCGCCGGCTGGCCGGCGGCGGACCCGCCGGGCTGGTTGGACCCGGTGGGACTGCCGTTGGCCCCGTTGCCGCTCTGGGGCTTGCGCCCCGTCTCGAATCCGTACTTTGCCACGACGGCCTCCTGTCCTGGTGAGGGGGGGAAGGACATCACTCCTTTCGGCACCGATGCCGTGGGCCTTGAGGGATGCGGCGGAATCCCCAGGAAACCGCCAGGAATCCGTCAATTTCGGGTTTCCCCCGTTTGGTCGGCGGGCCGCTGGGAAAGGTCTCCGGGGTACACCCCCGAGAAGGGCGCCCAGAGGTGGTCGGCTCGCCGCCGTCTCGCCCGCCGGTGAGCTTGAGCCGACGCCCACACAGCCGGGGACGCCGCCCGTTGCGTCCCCGGCTGTGCTACGTATCGGGCTGTGACGGACGAGGCTGGTGAGGAACGACCCAGCGCTTCCCAGGAGCAACACAATGTCCGGCTGGGGGTTGTGGTGTTGGTGATGTTGCTGGGGGTTGTGGGGATCACACTGCTCCGCCACAAGGCATCGGGCGCCCCGGCGCTGTCGGGCGCCCTGCGGTCGTCGCTGGAGCGCGACGGTTGCACCGTCGACAGCCGCTTCGACCCCGGGCAGAAGCACGTGCCGCTGGCCACGTACACCGTCGACCCACCGTCGGGGGGTGACCACGACCCGGTACCGTCGCCGGCGGGGTTCTACGACGGCACCGATGTCCCCGGCGACGGGCACCTCGTCCACTCACTGGAGCACGGCTTCGTGATCGTCTGGTACCGGTCGGGGGCGGTGGCGGCGGCGACGCTCGACGGGCTGCGGGATCTGGCCGCCAAACACCGGTGGGTGCTGGTGGCACCCCGGCCGTCGATGGCCCCGGCCCTGGCCGCCACCGCCTGGCACCGCCGGCTCCTCTGCCCCGACGGCGCCACCGGCCCGATCGGCAGCTTCGTGGCCGCCTTCCGCAACCAGGGCCCCGAGAAGGGCTTCGTCTGAAGCCGCTACTTGACCAGTCGGGAAAGGCGGCGGTCGGCGAGGATCTTCCCGCCGGTCTGGCAGGGCGGGCAGTAGGCGACCTCGTGCGACTCGTAGGAGACCCGCCGGAGCGGCGTCCCGCAGCGGGGACAGGGTTGGCCGTGGCGGCCGTGGACGACCCAGTGGTCGCCGAC
>DASYFF010000294.1:0-2533 GCA_036498605.1 Acidimicrobiia bacterium
CGGGCGTGGATGAGGTCGTATTCGCCCCCGGGCAGACCGTCGGCCACGATGTCCTGCTGGTGGACCTCCAGGGTGTCCTCGGTGGCGGCGAGCTCGTCGACGAAGCGGGTGTCGAGATCGACGGTCACCACCTGCCCGGTCGGGCCCGTCCGCTCGCAGAGCCAGCGGGTGATCGACCCCGCTCCCGGGCCCACCTCGAGGCACCGCCACCCGGGCTTGACGCCGACCCGCTCCAGGGACCGGATCGTGATGTGGTCGTAGAGCTCCTCGAGCAGCGTCAGCCGCCGGCGGGCATGCTCCCAGGCGTTGTCCAAGCTGTATTGCTCGCCCATGGCGGACGACAGTAGCCCGGGCCCGGCGGACGGGCCCAGAGGGAAATAGAACGGGGAACGACACTGTTGGACAGCGGACGGCGCAGGCCGTCCGACTGGGGGAGGTCGAGTGCACGATGGGGTTCCTGAGGCGCCGGCCGTCGGCGACGCTGCCTGACGACTGGGTCGGCCTGGTCGAGCGCAACGTCGCCCACTGGGCGGTCCTCGACGACGCCGAGCGGGAGCGGCTCGGCGACCTCATGACGTCCATCGTGGAGGGGAAGCGGTGGGAGGCGGCCAACGGGTTCGCCCTCACCGACGAGATCCGCACGGTCATCGCCGCCCAGGCCGCCCTGCTGATCCTGGGTCTCGGCTACGACTGGTACCGGGCCGTCCAGGCGATCGTGGTCCACCCCTCCACCGTGGTGTCGCACGAGCCCCGGCCCGGCCCGGCCGGCACGATGGAGGACGGGCCGTTCCCGCTCCTCGGCCTGGCCGACCACCACTTCGGGCCCGTCGTCATCGCCTGGGACGAGGCCCGGGCCAACGCCCGCCATCCCGAGTGGGGCCACGACGTCGTGCTCCACGAGTTCGCCCACAAGCTCGACATGCTCGACGAGGTCGTCAACGGCACCCCGCCGCTGCACCGCCGGGAGGACGGGCCGGCCTGGCACGAGATCTGCACCCGGGAGCTGGCCCTCCTCCGGGCCGGCCACGGCTGGCCGCTGCGGGACTACGGCGGCACCGACCCCGGCGAGTTCTTCGCCGTGGCCACCGAGGCCTTCTTCGACCTGCCCCTCGAGCTCGAGGCGGCCAAGCCCGACCTCTACCGGATGCTGCACACCTTCTACCGCCAGGACCCCGCCGCCCGGGCCCGGCGAGCGGCGGGCCCGACGGGCAACCTCTAGCCTTTCCGGCATGGAGATCTCCCAGTACCTCGAGGCCGTGCGGGCCAACGCCGCTCTGATGGTCGACGCCGCCCGCCGGGCCGGGGCCGGCGCCCCCGTCCCCACCTGCCCGGAGTGGACGGTCGCCGACCTCGCCTCCCACCAGGGCCGGGTCTTCCGCTGGATGAGCGCCATGGTGGAGACGAATTCCTCCGAGTTCATCCACCCGAAGACGGTCGGCGAGGCGCCCGACGGGGCGGACCCGATCGACTGGCTGGCCGGTGGCGCCGCACGGGCCCTCGACGTGCTGGGCAAGGCCGACCCCGAGTCGCCGGTCTGGAACTGGTTCGACCGCGGTCCGGGCCCGGCCCGGTTCTGGCACCGGCGGATGGCCCATGAGGTCAGCATCCACCGGGCCGACGCCGAAGCGGCCGCCGGCCTTGCCGAGCCGACGCCGGTGGGGCCGGCCGAGCTGGCCTCCGACGGCGTCGACGAGTATCTCCACTTCCTGCCGCTGCGCGCCGGCCAGGAGAGCTTCCCCGAGCTGGCCGGCAGCTGGCACTTCCACACCACCGATGTCCCCGGCGAGTGGGTCGTCGTCCTCGGCGACGGCGGCGTGACCGTGACCCGGGAGCACGCCAAGGCCGACCTCGCCGTGCGGGGGGCGGCTTCCGACCTCGAGCTGTTCCTCTACAACCGCCGAGGCGACGGCGGGCTCGAGGTGTTCGGCGATCCCGCCCGGCTGGCCGCCTGGCGCGACCGCATCCGGTTCTGATGGGGTTCTACGACGAGGTCCTCCGGGAGCTGCTGGTGGCCATGGGGGGAGCGCTGTTCGTCGGCAACCTCATGGCCCTGCTCCGGCGCCGGGCCCCGGCCGCGGCCCGGGCTCCCCGCTCCGAGGAGGACGGGCCGGCCCTGGCCGAGGCGCCCCTGGCCCGCACCGTCACCTACCTGGTGATCGGCTTCGTCGTTGCCTTCTGGGGCATCGCCTCTCTCGTCGCCGGCTGACGCGCCGAGGGGCCATCCGAAACCGGATGACCCCTCGACACCGGAAGGAGGAGAAGCGAGCCAGCAGGAGGCGCCACCACCGACCAACTCGGACGTACGTTTCGCAGCCCGGACGGTCGGCTCCTGTGCCAACCGGCAAAGAGGGCAAGTCTCACGCCGACGAATGGTGCAGGTGTTGACGAAGCACGTACTGCAGGATCCCGCCGTGGCGGAGGTACTCCGCCTCCATCGGCGTGTCGATGCGCAGCACGACTTCCAATGAGCGCCCGTCCGCCTCCACAGTCAGGCGCCGGCCGATCAGCTCCTTGGTCGCGCAACCGGCCAGGC
>DASYFF010000295.1:0-1574 GCA_036498605.1 Acidimicrobiia bacterium
CGCCGCAAGGTGGCCGACTTCGTCATCATCGAAGCCCCCGCCGCCCTCCACGCCTCCGACTGCCTCGCCCTCGCCCCCCTCGTCGACGGCATCCTCGTGGTAGCCGACGCCAAACACACCGACCGCGACGAAGTCGAGCAGGTCCGGATCCAGTTCGAACAAGTCGGCGGCCAGGTCGTCGGCGCCATCATGAGCAACGCCGCGACCACCCGCTGAAAACAGCCCGTGATGTTGTCGGACGATCCACCCACGTTGTTGCTGAGGGAGGGCAGACCCAGGTCGGCCGTCAACTCGATTCTGGCCGAAAAGGGGTCCCGGTTGGGCTGCCCTGACCTTCGAGAGCAGCTCGGCCGCCGTCAGCGGCGCCGGGTTCGGCGTTCCGGCATCGGCTGAGGTCAGCAGGCCGGGAATCGTGCCGATCCCGACCTGGGAACCGTCCGAGAGTTCCCGGTGATGCGTTCACTGGCCAGTCAGGCCCGGCCGTTCGACGCAGGGCCATTGCCAGCAGTGGCGGTGGTCGGGGGCGAAGTGCCGGGCGGTCCCCGCGACGCATGGGGAGAGGATGTCCCATTCCGTTTCCCGGTTCCTTGAGCGAGGCAGCTCTGGGCTGGCCTTCGCGATGAAAATACAATCCGGGCCGATACTCGCCCTGAGGCCTCCTGACTCCTCTTGGGCCACCGCTGAGGACCCCAAAGGAACCGAGGCCGGCAACTCAGCGGCCCCGTCCGTGCCATGGTGGCGACCTCCAGTGGCGCCGGCTACTGGCTCTCGGCCGCGGACGGCGGCGTCTTCGCCTTCGGTGACGCCCCGTTCGAAGGCTCGATGGGCGGCCAGTCGCTCAACGCCCCGGTCGCCGGAATGGTGCCCTACGGGAGTGGTTACCTCATGATCGCGACCGACGGCGGCGTGTTCGACTTCTCCGATCGGCCCTTCGCCGGCTCCCTTGGGTCGAACCCGCGGGCCAGCCCGATCGTCTCCGTCGCCACGCTCCCCGAATGAAAGGACCGGCGCCGCTCAGCAGGCGGCGGAGGACGGGCAGGTGTGGAAGATAGCCAGGCCAGGTTGCTTGTGGTACGCGGCCACCCCACCGCTGGGGTTGGGTGCCGAGGCGACGCCGGTGAAGTCGCCCCCGACGTAGAGGTCCTCTGCCCCGAGGTAGGCGAACTGCGGGCCCTTGGGGGTGTTGGCCTGGGCGGTGAAGTTCCCGAGGAGCTTGCCGTTGAGGTCGAAGGCGGCGAGGTGGTTCGACACGGTTTGGCTGCCGAAGTTGCACGAGACCGGCTGGCTAGGGCTGGTCGGGGTGGGACAGATGTCCTTGGCGCTGGCCGCCACGTGACCGAAGTGGCCGACCAGGAAGACCTCGGTGTCGGTGACGGCCACGCCGGTGCCGTCCCCGTCTACCTCGACCTTCCACTTCGGCGCGCCGGTGCTATCGCCGATGTGGAAGTCCTGGACGTTGCCGCCGGCCCCGCCGGCCGCGGTGTAGAACGTGGCCGGGTCGAGGACGCTGTTGGTGATCTGGAAGACGGGCCGGGTGTTGACGGGCTGCCACGTCGTCAGCTGGCCCGTGGTGG
>DASYFF010000296.1:0-6878 GCA_036498605.1 Acidimicrobiia bacterium
AGCTTCCACCCGGCGTCGGCGGGTTCGACGGCCGCCACGGCCTCGACCTCCGGAGGGTAGAAGGGGATGTTGAGGCCCGACCCGAACCCGACCTCCAGGACCCGGCCGTGCAGTCCCTCGCAGACCCGCTGCCGCAACGGCCGCAGCGGTTTCAGCCCGCAGGCGACGTTGATGATCCGGGGGAGCACCTGGTCGCCGTAGACACCCATGGCGGACAGCCTAGGGGCCGGGCCGGACACCCCCACCCGGGAGGTCCGCCTCGGGGGAGGCTGGGTGAAGCTTCCGAGACTCTCCACATGGGGGTACTCACCTGGAGGTTTTCCGCCCAGGCTGCGTTGATGCGGATGGCCCGATGAGGACAGCACAGCCCGTGGTGGAGCTGGAGCAGATCGAGCGGGAGTACGCCGCCGTCATCGCCCTGCTCGACCGCTCGGCCGCCTTCCGCCACGCCGCCGCCCTCGTGCCCGGCGAGGCCGGCATCGACGTCGGCTTCGCCGCCGAGCGCATCGACGACCTCGACACCCTGTCGGTCTGCGCCGTGTCGGGCAACCGCAGCGACGCCCTCCTCGAGCTGGTCATCCCGGCCGGGATGGGCCTGTCGGGAAAGGTGGCCACCCTGCGCCACCCCATCGTGGTGGCCGACTACCAGCGGGAACCGGGTATCACCCACGATTTCGACCCCCAGTGGCGGGCCGAGGGGCTGCGGGCGGCGGTGGCCGTCCCCGTCAGCCGGGGCCACTGGTTCTACGGCGTGCTGTGCGGCGCGGCCCGGGAGCCGGGCGAGATCCCCGACCGCACCATCGACGCCATGATGCGCCTGGCCCGCCAGACCGGCCTGGCCATCGAGGTGGCCGACCACGCCCGGGAGATGGCCGACGTCGCCGTCCACGAGGAGCGCCGCCACCTGGCTCTCACGATCCACGACTCCGTGGGGGCGATACTGTTCAGCATCGGGGCGGCCGCCCGCGACCTGGAGACGGAGCGGGAGTGCGAACCGGCGCTGCGGGCCCGCCTCAAGTTCATCGAGCAGCAGGTGGCCAAGGCCTCGGCCCAGCTCCGGTCGGCGCTGCGGTCGCTGAACGAGGTGCCCCAGGAGGTGGCGCTCGGCGTGGCGTTGCGGTCGGAGTGCCGGGCTCTGGAGGAGCGGACGGGGATGAAGGCCGGCTGCGTCGTCCTCGGCGAGCTGCCGGCGCTGGAGGAGGGCCGGGCCAAGGTGCTCCTCCAGGCGGCCCGGGAGGCGCTCCACAACGCCGAGAAGCATGCCCGGGCCCGGTCGGTGGTCGTCAGCCTCCACGCTGCCGACGGCGGGGTCAGCCTGGTGGTGGCCGACGACGGCGTGGGCCTCGCCCAGCTGTCCGATGACGACGAACACGACCGCGACGGGACCCCGTCCTCGGGTCTCGGCCTCGACGCCACCGCCGACCGCCTGGCCCGGGTCGGCGGGCAGCTGGCCGTCTCCACCAATGAGGACGGGGGGTGCACGATGCGCGCCTGGTTGCCGTGTTGACGCCGGAGGGCAGCACCACCCGCCTCCCCGAGGCCCGGATCCGCCTCCTGGTGGTCGACGACCATCCGGTGGTGTGCGAGGGCGTCTCGCTGCTCGTCCATTCCTCGACCGACATCGTGGTCACCGGCAGCGCCCGCTCCGCCGAGGAGGCGGTGGCCGTCGCCCGCCAGACCCGGCCCGACGTCGTGCTCCTCGACCTCCGCCTCCCCGACATGCTGGCCTCGGAAGCGGTGAAGCTGCTGCGGATGGCCGCCCCTCGGGCCAAGATCGTCATCTTCACGGCCTACGCCGGGCACAAGGCCCTCAAGGCGGCCATGGAGGCCGGCGTCGACGGCTGCCTGCTGAAGGACGCGGCCGACACCGACCTGGTCGAGGCCATCCGCCGCGTGGCCCGGGGCGAGAGCGTCTACGACCCCCGCCTCGAGCGCGACAGCCTCCCCGGCCGGTCGCCCAAGATGCCGGGGCCGGAGCTGACCCGGCGGGAGTACGAGGTGCTGCGCCGGGTGGCCATCGGCGAGACCAACCCCGAGATCGCCGAGGCCATCGGCCTGTCCCGCAACACGGTCAAGACCTACCTGCAGTCGGCCCTCCAGAAGCTCGGGGCCCGCAACCGGGTCGAGGCCATCGCCCGGGCCAGCGAATTCGGCCTGCTCTAACGAGACCCTGCCTCCCTTGCGCGATCTCGACACCGCCCACACCCGCATCAAGGAGTACGCCTGGGAGCCGGACTACTTCGCCCGCAACCCGTTGCGGGAGACGAAGTACAAGATCCCCCGCCGCTCCAAGGATCCGTTCCGCCACCTGGTGCGGGACTACATGGTCATGGAGGAGGAGAAGGACAACCGCCAGTACGGCGCCCTGGAGGACGTCGTCGCCCGCACCCGCAGCCCGGAGCGGGCCCAGCACCGCTGGATGGAGGTCCTCAAGCCGCTCCTGTCGATGACGACCTGCGCCGAGTACGCCGCCGTCAAGTGCATGGCCAGCCTCGTCGACACCGTCGACAACCCCGAGCTGCGCCAGGGCTACGTGGCCCAGATGCTCGACGAGATGCGCCACACCAACCAGGAGACGTACCTCATCCGCTACCTGGCCCGCCACGCCCCCGACCCGGCCGGCTTCAACTCGGCGCTGCAGTCCCGGTCGGTGAACCCGCTGATCCGGGCGGCCCGGGGGGCGGTGTTCGACGTGTTCCTCAACGAGGACCCCCTGACGTGTTCGGTCCAGGTCCAGGTGGTGGGGGAGGCCGGCTACACCAACGCGGTGTTCGTGGCGGCGACGGAGATCGCCGCCGCCAACGACGACCCGGCCACCCCGTCGGTGTTCCTCAACATCCAGTCCGACGAGGTGCGGCACATGGCGAACGGCTATGCGACGCTCTCCGCCCTGCTCGCCGAGCCTGACAACCTGCCGACCCTGCAGAAGGACTTCGACGCCGCCTTCTGGCGCCTCCACGTCTTCATGGACAACTTCCTGGGCGTCGTCTACGACTACTTCCCCAAGGTGCGGCTGCGGTCCTACCGGGAGTACTGGGAGCAGTGGATCTGGCAGGACTGGATCGGCGGCTACGTGGAACGCCTCGCCCCCTTCGGCCTCGAGGTCCCCCGGTGGACGGAGCGGATCCGCACCGACATCGCCTGGGGCGGCCACACCTGCGCCATGCTGGCCGCCGCCCTGTGGCCGGTCCACTACTGGCGCCACGACACCATGGAACCGGACGACTTCGAGTACCTGGAGGACAAGTACCCCGGCTGGGACCGGTACTACGGCCCGTTCTGGGAGCAGTACCGGGAGTTGGCCGACCCGGCCAACGGGGCGCTGGCCCTGAGCCTGGTCGAGTCGATCCCGCCGCTGTGCCGGGTGTGCCACATGCCCGCCGTCCTGCCCCGGCCCGACCTGGCCGACACCCGCCTGGTGCGCGACGCCACCGGCCGCAAGCACGCCCTGTGCTCCGAGCCGTGCGAGACGCTGTTCCGGGAGGCGCCGTGGCGCTATCAGTGCGCCACCTGGCTGGAGCTCTACGACGGGATGGACCTCGCCGAGTACATCGAGCGCGTCGGCCTGCTCCGCTCCGACGGCAAGACGCTGATCGGCCAGCCCCACCTCCGCACCGACGAGCGGAGCCTCTGGACGATCGACGACATCCGCCGTGTCGGCGTCGAGATCCGCGACCCCCTGCGCGACGTCGACGCCGCCACCCTGCCCCTGATCGCATGAGCAGGCACGCATGACCGGCCCGCCCACCGCCGACGTCGCCGACGGCTTCTACTCGCCCCGGGAGCTGACGTACATCACTCCGGCCGGGCGGCGGCTGTCCGACTACGAGGCGGCCATCTGTCACGTCCAGCCCGACGTGGACCACTACGACTTCGGCGGGTGGCTCCAGCTGGCGCCGGACGGGAAGAGCCTCTTCGAGGCGTCGTCGACCCGCCTGCGCCACCCCGACTGGTTCCAGTACCGCGACCCCTCCGCCCTGTGGCAGCGGACCTACACCCGCCAGCAGGCCGTCGAGGAGCGGGCCGTGGCCGGGTTGGTCGACTCGGCCCGGGCCAACGGCTACCTGACCGACCTCGACGGGTTCTGGGCCCGCGACATCCTGGCCCGCCACTACCAGGCGTACGGCTGCCTGGAGTGGGGCCTGTTCCTGGCGCTGAACCGGGCGATCCGCCTGGCCCTGTCCGACACGCTCACGATGATGATCACCTTCACGGCCGTCGACCGCCTCCGCCACCAGCAGAGCATCGCCATGTTCGGCCTGGAGCTGGAGCAGGAGCTGGGCGGGATCCCCGAGGGCCTCGGCCGGGAGGCCTGGCTCGGCGACCCCGTCCACCAGCCCGCCCGGCGGGTCGTCGAGCGGCTGATGGCCGCCGACGACTGGTGCGAGATCGTGGTCGTCTGCGGGCTCCTCGTCGACCCGCTGCTGTCGACGTTCGTCGGCCGGCACTTCTTCCGCCGCTTCGCCTCCGTCAACGGCGACCCGGTCACGCCGGTCATCGCCATCACCGCCGAGCGGGACCGGCTCCGTTTCCTGCGGGCGGTGCGGGCCCTGGTCGAGATGGTGACGGCCGAGGCCGACCGGTCGGGTCGGGCCGTGCCGGCGGCGGCCAACCGGGCGGTCCTCCAGGACTGGCTCGACGATTGGGCCCCGCCGGTCCGGGCCGCCCTGGACGCCTTTCTCCCCGTCTTCGACCTGCCCACCATGCGGCCGGTGGTGGGGGAGGAGGCCCGCGACGTCGTCGTGAAGGAGTGCGCGGCGGAGCTGGAACGGTTCGATCTCGAGCTGAGGGGGGAGCGGTGACCAGCGCCACGGTGGGCATCTGCCTGATGAAGAGCGACGAGGCCGACGCCACCATCAGCCACCTCCTCGACCGCTCTCCCGACCTCCACGTCGAGGACCACGTCACGTACTTCCGGGTGATGAACGAGGAGGACATCCGCATCGACCTGCGGGAGGTGGCCGCCTACCTGGGCCGTCCACTGCCGATGTCGTCCTTCCTCGTGACACTGTCCGCCTACTTCGGCCAGATCGATGTCGACGATTCCGTTCTCACGATCACGCCGGTCTGAGGCCGTCGGCCTGTACCCGGTCCGGCTCCTCCCCGACGACCGGGTGTTCCTGGTCGAGCCGGGGGAGGACGTGCTGACCGCCGGGCTGCGCCAGGGCGTCGACCTCCGCTACGGCTGCCGCCACGGCAAGTGCACCAGCTGCAAGTACGTGGTGGTGGAGGGCGACGTCGCCCACGTCGGCGCCTCGCCCTACGCCTTCTCCGACCGGGAACGGGAGGAGGGCGGCGTCCTGTTGTGCTCGACGTTCGCCCGCAGCCCGCTGGTCATCACGCCCTTCGGGGAGCCGCCACCGGCCGACGGCGTCCTCATCCCGCCCGAGGAGCGCAGCGCCCGGATGGTGTCGCTCACCCCGGCGTCGGCCGACCTCGTCGAACTGCGCCTCCGGCCCGACGTCCCCCTCGACTACCGCCCCGGGCAGTACGTCGAGATCGGACTGCCGGGCACGGCCGAACGGCGCTCCTACGCCATGACCGGGCCGCCCGACCCGTCGGGGGCGCTCAGCTTCCTGGTCGACGCCGGCCACCGCCGGGTCCTCGACGCCCTCTCCGCCACCGCCGGTGCCCCCGTCACGCTGCTCGGCCCGTTCGGCCGGCTGTTCCACCGGCCGGCCGAACGCCCGATCCTGATGGCCGCCACCGGCGCCGGCCTCGGCCCGCTGCTGGCCATCCTCCGGGAGCTGCGGGCGGCCGGCTCGGCCGCGCCGATCCGCTTCTGGTACGGCGCCCGGCCGGGCGGGATCCCCTACGCCGACGAGCTGGCCGCCCTGGCCGGCGACCTGGGTGCCTTCGCCTTCGAGCCGGTGGAGCTGCCGGCCGGGGGCCCCCTCGGGCTGCGGCTCGGCCCGATCGTCCAGCGCATCGGCCGGGAGCTGCGCGACGCCTCGGCCGCCGACGCCTACGTGGCCGGCCCCGTCCCCCTCGGCGACGCCCTGGAGGGCCTGCTGACGGCCAAGGGCCTGCCGGAGCGCCGCTTCTTCTGCGAGCGGTTCTACGCCGTCTCCTCCTGAGGCGCTCACCCATCTGGGGGTGTCCGGATGGGCGCCCGCTCGGTAGAACACGGCCATGGTGACAACGGTGGGGGAACTCAACGGGGTGGCCCGCCTGCTGGCCCGGGTGGTGGACGAGAAGCTCGAGGAGCCGGAGAAGAAGCGCATCTTCGACCGGCTGAACTTCGTGCTGGCCGTCCACGTCACCGACGTCGGCCAGTCGGCCAGCGTGGCCTTCCGGCGGGGGGAGGCGACGGTCAGTCGGGGCCGGCCCGGGAAGGCCGACCTGGCCGTCGAGTGCGACAACGCCACCTTCGTGCAGTTCACGATGTTCCGGACGGGCCGGTGGGGGCTACCGGACGTCCTCGACGACAACGCCCGATCGGTGTTCGCCAAGCTCTTCACCGGCCGGTTGCGGATCCGCGGCCTGGTCCGCCACCTGCCGGCGCTGTACGGGTTCCTGTGCTTCGTCGCCACCGCCGAGGAGGACGGCTGAGAACGGCCTGATCACCCAGGTGGAACTCTCCACCTGGGTGTACCGCCTGACCCGCCCGAATGGGACATTCGGCACAGGGAGAGGGGGGTACTTCGAGAGCGCGGTGCCCGCGTTCCCTGCTGGTCCACGGTCGGCGCTGCGGCCAGCCTCGCACACGAACGACGAGACGCAGCCTCCAAGGAGACCGCAGTAAGGAGTGGAACATATGCGAAGTTCGAGGATCGTCGCTCTAGCGGCCGCGGCCGGCATCGTCCTGGCGGCCTGCGGAGGTGGTTCCGACAAGGGCAAGACCAGCAGTGCGGCGCCGAGCTCGCCCGGCCAGTCCC
>DASYFF010000297.1:0-2077 GCA_036498605.1 Acidimicrobiia bacterium
GACGACCGCCGCGGCCGTTGCGTCGGTTTGATCATCCTCGGCTGCCGGTAGGACCGCCGGTTCGCCGGACTCCGCAGGAACGGCCCGGGCGTCAACCGACGCCCGGGCCGTTCGCGTCCGGAACGGTGACCGTCAGCCCGCCAGTCGCCGGCGCAGGTCGTGCAGATACCAGGTCTTCGGCGCCTCGCGCAGGGGGACGGGCAGGAGCCGGTAGAGCGGCGCCCCGACCTTGAGGGCCACGTCGTAGCCCCGCTGGTGGAGGCCGCCCCAGGCGAGCCCGTACTCCCGACGGATCCGCGCCGGGAGCCAGGCGGCGGTGAGGAACCGGTTGAGCGGCACGGCCGCCTTGAGCAACAGCGGCGCGCCGCGGGCGTGGAGGAGGTCATCGGCGATCCGCCGGGCCTCGTCCGACACCTCCAGCGTCGCGACCATGTGATCCCAGTAGGCCCGGAAGGCGGCCCGGTCGGAGGGCCAGAGTCGCGCCGGAACTTGGAGCGCCGTTCCGAGCACGCCGTACTGGGCATAGACCTTGTCCGCCATGGCGGCTTCGAGCGGGCCGAACAGCTCCTCGTAGAGGAGGATCGCCGTGTCGTACAGGGTCGCCGCCACCCACAGCTGCAGCTCCGGATCGGAGGCCCGGTACCCGGCCCCGGCCACTGGCCGGTGCGCCTCGGTGACCAGCGCCGCCACCGCCCGCGCCTCCTCCGGCGTGCCGTAGGTCACGCCGTAGACGTAGGTCAGCGTCGCCCGCAACCGGTCGAGCGGCCGAGCGCTGAAGTCGCTGTGCCCGGCCACGCCCCGGGCCACTCCCGGATGCGCCACCTGCAACAGGATCGCCCGCGCCCCACCGGCCAGCAGCGCCCCCTCCCTTGCCACCCTCCGCATCTCGGCGCTGTCGGGCACGGGCCGACCCTACGCCGCCCGTGGCCGAGCGTCAGGCGACGTCGGCGACGGGGGCGGTGAACTGGGCCTGGTAGAGGCGGGCGTAGGCGCCGTGCGCCGCCAGCAGCTCGGCGTGGGAACCCTGCTCCACGATCGAGCCGTTCTCCATGACGAGGATCACGTCGGCGTCACGGATGGTCGACAGGCGGTGGGCGATGACGAAGCTGGTCCTCGAGGAACGCAGCGCGGCCATGGCCTCCTGGATGAGGACCTCGGTGCGGGTGTCGACCGAGCTGGTGGCCTCGTCGAGGATGAGGATGGCGGGGTCGGCCAGGAAGGCCCGGGCGATGGTCAGGAGCTGCTTCTCGCCGGCCGAGATCGACCCGTCGTCGTCGCTCACCACCGTGTCGTAGCCGTCGGGCAGCGAGTGGACGAAGCGGTCGACGAACGTCGCCTCGGCCGCCTGGCGGATGTCCTCCTCGGTGGCGCCGGGGTTGCCGTAGGCGATGTTCTCCCGGATGGTGCCGCCGAAGAGCCACGTGTCCTGGAGGACCATGCCGATCTTGGAGCGCAGCTCCGTGCGGGCCATCTCGGCCGTGTCGACCCCGTCGAGCAGGATCCGCCCGTCGTCGAGGTTGTAGAAGCGCATGATCAGGTTGACCAGCGTGGTCTTGCCGGCGCCGGTCGGCCCCACGATGGCCACCGTCTGGCCCGGCTGGGCCTCGAACGACAGGTCCTCGATCAGCGGCCGGTCGGGGTCGTAGGAGAACGACACCCGGTCGAAGCGGATGTGCCCGGCCAGCGCCGGAGGCAGCACGAACCCGTCCGCCTCCTCGGTCTCCTCCTCGGCGTCGAGGAGTTCGAAGATGCGCTCGGCCGAAGCCACGCCGGACTGGAACACCGTGGCCATCGACGCCATCTGCGTCATTGGCTGGGAGAACTGGCGGGAGTACTGGATGAAGGCCTGCACCGCCCCGAGCGTGAGCGCCCCGGCCGCCACCCGCAGGCCCCCGGCCACGGCGATGGCCACGAAGCCGAGGTTCCCGATCACCATCATCGTCGGCATGATCGAGCCGGAGATGAACGACGCCCCGAAGCTGGCCTGGTAGAGCGCCTCGTTGGTGGCCCGGAAGCGGGCCTCCACCTCGGCCTGGCGGCCGAAAGCCTTGACGATGTTGTGGCCGGTGAAGGTCTC
>DASYFF010000298.1:0-8236 GCA_036498605.1 Acidimicrobiia bacterium
CCGCAGGCGGTCGAGAACGGCTACGTCCGCTGGATCGGCTACGAGGACGGCTCCCGCCTCCCGGTGGCGGCCGTGCCGGTCGCCTTCGGTGACGCGACGGGGATTCCGGCCCCCGCAACGGTGTCGACGCCGGCGCCCCGCCATGCCGACCACACCGACGACGTCCTGCTGGAGTGTGGCCTGACCTGGGACGAGCTCATCGAGCACAAGGAGAAGGGCGACATCAGCTGACCCGGTCCGAACCCCGGGTGTCGACGGTGTCGGGCGTGAGGCCCCGTTCCCGGAGCCGGTACCTCTCGATCTTGCCCGTGGCGGTGCGGGGCAGCTCGTCGGCCCATGACACGTAGCGGGGGAGCGCGTAGCGGGGGAGCCGATCGGCGCAGAAGGCCACGAGCTCGGTGACGGTGAGGTCGGCCCCGGCGGTTCGCACGACGGTGATCATCACCTCGTCCTCGGCCTCGGCGGCGGTGACGGCGTAGGCGGCCACGTCGGCCACGGCCGGGTGGGCGCCGACCGTCGCCTCGATCTCGGCCGATGAGATGTTGTGGCCCCGGCGCCGGATGTGGTCGGCCTTGCGGTCGACGAAAAAGAGGTCGCCCTCGTCGTCGAGGAAGCCGACGTCGCCGGTGTGGAACCACCCATCGCGCAGAGCCGCCTCGGCCGGGAGGCCCAGGTAGCCCTCGAAGATGCCGTGGGGCCGGGCCGCTCGAATGACGATCTCGCCGGTCGCTCCGGATGGGAGCACCGTTCCGTCGTCGTCGATGACCCGGAGGTCCACGTGCGGCTGCGGCCGGCCTGACGACCCGGGCTTGGCCGGGCGGCGGGCATCGCCCATGGTGGCCGGCATCACCTCGGTCTGTCCGTACATCGACACCACGGCCTGGAGCCCGAACCGTTCGGTGAACGGGAGCCAGAGATCGGCCGGCATCGGCACGGCCGTCCAGACGCGGGCCGGGTTGTCGGCGTCGTCGGCCTGGCGGGGCTGGTTCCACAGCCAGTGGTGCATCGGCCCGAGGGTGCAGACCTGGGTGACCCCGTGGCGGCGGACCGTCGGCCAGAACGCCTCCACCGAGAACCACCGGTCGATCACCACCGCAGACCCCGACCGGAGCGAGCTCCACAGGTTGAGGGTCCAGGCGGCGGCGTGGAACATCGGCGTGCAGAGGTAGAAGACGTCGTCTTCTCGGACGTCGCGCCCCGCGGCCGTCACCTCGATCCCCGTGTACCAGCACTCGTGACTCAGCACGACCCCTTTCGAGCGGCCGGTCGTCCCGGAGGTGAGGAAGACCGAGACGGGGTCGCCGGGGGAGAGGTCGGCGTCGGGCGCCGGTCCGGCGGCGTCGCCGAGCTCGGCAACCGTCGACGCCGGCACTCCTTCGATTGGTTCCGGGCTTTGGCCGGCCACGACGACCCGGGTGAGGCCCGCATCCCGCAGCGCGGGACGGGCGCCCTCGAGGAGCCCTTCGTCGACCACGAGGACGTCGGGGCGCAGCGTCTCGAGGACGCCCCGGAGGTAGTGGCCGCGGTAGGCGGTGTTGAGCGGCGTGTGGAGCGCGCCCGTCCGGATCAGGGCCAGGACGAGGAGCACGTAGTCGGGGGAGTTCTCCATGAGGAGGGCGACGCGGGACCCCCGCCCGACCCCGAGCCGGGCCCAGCCGGCGGCGTAGCGCTCCACCCGGTCGGCTGCCGCCCCGAAGGTCCAGCTCTCGGCCCCGGAGTGGAGCCAGCCGCGGCCGGGATTCAGCTCGGCCTGCGCCGGCAGGAGGCGACTCAGGAGACGGTCATTCACCACCGGGCGAATCGTAGGCCGCGCTTCTCGCCCGCCAGGCGTCGATCAGGGCGGCGTTCTGGGCCGGGGAGGTGCCGTAGATCGCCAGCTCGTCGGCCCCGGCGTCGCGGTAGGCCTGCAGCGCGTTGACGCACTCGCCGACCGAGCCGACGGCTGCGGCCTGGCGCACCCACTCCTGCGGGAGGCGGCGGGCCACCTCGTGGAGCTGGTGGAGCCGGAAGCTCTGGTCGACATTGGGCCGGGCCATCGACGCCAGTTGCTCGTGGTTGAGGACCTGCCGGATGGTGTCGGGATCCCAGCCGTTGAGCCGGGCGTAGGTGCGGCCCAGTTCCGGCATGAACAGGTATCCGACGAGCCGGGCCCGGGTGACCTCCAGCGTCGTGACCTCGTCGAGGTCGGGAGCGGTGACGACGGGCTGGCAGATCGTGATGGCCGGGTCGAGGTCGTGCTCCTCCCGGGTCTTGCGGATCGTGGTGACGGCGTCGTGGACAGCATGGGGCGTGAGGAAGGGCGAGAGCATCACGGCATCGGCGATGCAGGCCGCCCGGCGGGAGGCGACCGGCCCGCCCACGATCATGGTCCAGATGAGCGGCGGCGGCCCGTCAAGTGTCTCGGCCATCCGGAGGGACTCGAACGTCCCGAGCGGGCCGTCGTAGGCGACCGTCTCGCCGGCCCAGAGACGGCGCACGATCGAGACGTAGTCGGCGTACTCGTCCCACCCGAAGACCGGCAGCCCCTGGCCCCGGAGGTGGCTGGCAATGCCCCGGCCGAGCCCGAGGTTGAAACGGGAGCCGTAGAGCGCCTGCATCGTGGCCCCCAGCGCCGCCGTCATGATCGGCGGGCGGGAGGCGGGGATGACGGCCCCCGTCCCGATCTCGAGCCGGCTGGTGCGGGCGGCGACACCGCCGAGGAGCGCACCGGCCTCCCGCAGGTCGTAGCGCTCGGCCACGAACAACCGCTTGAACCCGAGCCGCTCGGCGTCGGCCGCGTCGCCGAAGACCTGGCCGACGTCCTTCACCCGGGAGGTGAGGACGAACGCGTTGAGATCGGGGACGACGGCGTCCGACATCGCTCGCTCCTCAGAGTAAGGTTGCGATACTATATCGCAAACTGCGGATCGGTCAGGAGGCGCTCATGGGAGACGCCACGCAGAACTCCGTCCGGCTGGTGGTCACCGGACACGACGAGGAGGGCCGGGCCACGGCGGTCGCAGACGGGCCGGTGGCCGGCACCGTCTTGCCCACCGGGACGGTGCTCCACCAGCTGTGGGGCCGGGACGAGGCGCCGGCCTTGCCCGACGACCGGCCCTCGGCGAGCGACAGCCCCTTCCCGCCGCCGGGCGGATTCCGGTTCGGCGTGCTCACCGTGCCCCCCGGTTACGAGAGCTCCGTGCACGCCACCTCGACCGTCGACTGCGGCGTCGTCGTGGCCGGCGAACTGTCCCTCGCACTGGAGGACGGCATCGAGCGGCCTCTTCGGGTGGGCGACGCCTTCGTGCAGAACGGCACCACCCACGCCTGGCGGAACCGCGGCGACGACCCAGCCGTCGTCGTGCTGTTCATCGCCGGGGCCCATCACGGGTGACTCAAACACCTCCGCTTCGGGGGAAAGTTCGTCTGATTGGACAAGGGCCGCGGGCTTATCCTCTGGTTGGGGAGGAGCTGTCATGACCATCACCGCCAACCCGTCCGTCCGCCAGGTTCTGGCCAAGGTCGTGCAGGACCCGGAGTATCCGGTCGTGGCTCGGAAGCCCGTCGTGTCCTGGCCGCACATCGGTCTGGTGGCCTTGGCCTACGCCGTGTTCACCACCGCGACGTGGGCGTACCTGGCAGGGCATATCCCGTTCCTGATGATGCTGGTGCTGAACCAGTTCGCCATCTATGTCAGCTTCACGCCCCTGCACGACGCCGTCCATGAGTCGGCGTCCAGCAGCGAGCGGCTGAACAACCTCATCGGGACGGCGTCGGCGTTCCTGTTCGTGCCGGGCCTCAGCACGACGATCTACCGGATCCTTCACATGGAGCACCACCGTTGGGTCGGGGACCGGGACCGCGACCCGGACATCCTCTTCGTCCACGCCCGGAAGTCGCTTCCTCTGGTGCTGATGACTCCGGAGTGGATCTGGACCCACTGGTACTTCACCAAGCTGTGGACGCGGCGCCCGCCCCGGGAGCGGGCCATGTTCGTCCTCACGCTGGCGGTCTACGTCGGCGTCCAGGTCGCCTTCCTGCTCTCGCCGTGGGCGTGGGACTTCGTCCTCGTCTGGCTGATCCCCCAGAAGGTCGCCACGACGGTGCTGGTCTACTTCTTCGCCCACATCCAGCATCCGGAGGAGGCGAACTGGGAACAGGCGCCGTTCCAGACGACGGCCAAGATCCGGACCGGGCCGTTCGGCAAGCTCTACTGGCTCGGTCAGACCGACCATTGCCTCCACCACGCCGTGCCCCACATCCCGTTCCACCGCTACCACCGGCTGTGGGAACTGGGCGAGGGGGTGCTGACGCGCCAGGGGATCCCGGAGCGGGGTCTGTTCCGGGCGCCGGAGTTCATCGAGATTCCCCGCCGGGCCTATGACACCGTCAGCGAAGCCCGGGTCGTGGAGCGCCGCCAGGTTGGCGGCAAGGGGATCGTCACGTTCGTGCTCGAGGGGGTCGACGAGGCGCTGCCGGGGTTCACCCCCGGCTCGCACATCGACGTCCATCTGCCGAGTGGTCGGGTGCGCCAGTACTCGCTGTGCAACGCGCCGGGTGACCGCTATCAGATTGCCGTGAAGCCCGAGCCGAACGGGCGGGGCGGATCGCTCGAGGTCCACGAGGCCCTCCAGGTTGGTGCGGTCGTCACCATCAGCACGCCCCGCAACAACTTCGAGTTGACCCGAGCCGACAGCTACGTGCTCGTGGCCGGCGGCATCGGCATCACGCCGCTGCTGTCCATGGCCCATCAGCTGTGGGCCGCGGGGACGCGTTTCCGGTTGCACGTCTGCGCTCACGACGCCGCCGCCGTGCCCTTCGGCGACGAACTGGCGGCGCTGCCGTTCGCCGACGCGGTCGAGGTCCACCTCGGCCGTACCTCGCTCTCGTCGCCGTCGGCCCTCGGCGGCTGGGAAAGCGGTGCCGAGCTTTACATCTGCGGGCCGACCGGGTTCATGGACTGGATCAGTGCCCGGGCCCTCGAACAGGGCTGGCCGCTCGACACTATCCACCGCGAGTCGTTCAGTGCGGCGGTGTTCGACATCACCGACAGCCGTCCCTTCGACGTCGTCCTGGCCCGCCGCGGCATTACGCTGCACATCCCCTCGGGGCAGCAGATCCTCGACGTGCTGGCGGAACACGACATCGTGGTTCCCTGGGCCTGCTCACAAGGGGTGTGCGGCACGTGCATCACGCCGGTGCTCGGCGGCGAGCCCGAGCACCGGGACGCGGTCCTCTCCCCGGACGCCCGCGCCAACAACACCGCCATGTGCCTGTGCGTCTCCCGGGCCAAGTCGGAGACGATCGTCCTCGACCTCTAGGGCAGTAACCTTAGGAGGGGACGACGACGGTCCGGACGAGGCCGGCGCCGGGGGCTGGCTCGGCGAGGACCTCGGGGAGTTCGTCGAGCGTGACCAGTGCCGGTTTCGGGGGGTGGAGGACGCCGCGGGCGAGCCGGTTGAGGACGACTTCGAGGGTGCGGGCGAGGTGCTCCGGGTGGTCTGTGATCCACGTGGCCCATTCGACGCCGACGACCGTCCGGTTGCGGAGCAGGATCTGGTTGGCCGGCAGCCTCGGGATGTCGCCGGCGGCGAAGCCGACGACGAGGTAACGGCCCCGGGGGCCGAGGGAGCGCAGGGCGGGCTCGGCGAGGTCGCCGCCGACCGGGTCGAGCACGACGTCGATGCCGTCGGGATAGAGGGCCTTCATGGCCGCGCGCAGGTGCATGGCGCGCCGGTCGATCACGACGTGGGGCCGGACCGGGTGGCCGTCCCACGCCTTGGGATCGGACGTGACGGCGATCACCTCGGCGTCGAGATGGACTGCGATCTCGACCGCGGCGGCGCCGACCGCGCCGCTGGCGCCGAGGACGAGGAGCCGTTCGCCGGCCCGTAGGCCGCCGCGCTCCTCGAGGGCGTAGCTCGCCGTGCCGTAGGCCTCGATGGCGGCCACGGCCAGCTCGTCGGCGACGTTGGGCGGGATGGGCACCACGGCCCAGGCCGGCGCCACCACGTGCGTCGCCCAGGTGCCGTAGCCGCTCTTCAGGACGACCACGTTCGTACCGGGGCTCAGATGGGTGACCCCTTCGCCGGCTTCGAGCACCTCGCCGGCTCCGACGGCGCCGGGTGTGAAGGGGACGGGCGGCCGCACCTGGTACCCACCACGGACGATGAGGCGGTCCACGAACGAGACGTTGGCGGCGGTGGTGCGGATGAGGACCTCGCCCGGCCCGGGCTCGGGGATCGGTGTCGACTCCACGGCGACACCGTCACCCCCGTCGAAGGAGCGGCACACCACGTGCTGCATCGGAGCCTGCCTCATGGGTCGAGCCTTTCGATGCCGGCGGCGGCTCGCAGCTCTTCGTAGGCGGCGCGGAGGTCGTCGGCGAAGTCCCAGACGTCGGGCACGACCGCGGGGTCGGCGACCGGGCCGAGCGTGAGGTACTCCCGATAGCTGAGCGTGCACAGGAACAGCCCGTTGTTCGTCCACTGCACGCCGAACGGGTACCAGTGCAGCAGCTCGTGGTCTCCGAGGAACAGCGGCTGGCGGGGCCCCGGCACGTTGGTCGAGGTGATGTGGAACGGGAAGTAGCCGCGGGGCCAGAGCTTCCAGACCATCCGCCACAGGGGCGCCGGCCACCAGTTGCTCCCGGCGATCAGCTCGTAGATTCCGGCCGCCTGCTCGCGCCGCTTGAGGTCTTCCATCGCCGTCCGCTCCGCTTCCAGCCGCTTCGCTCCGTCGGTGATCCCGACGTACAGCGGAGCCACCACCATGGAGATGAGGTTCCCCATCGAGCCGGACTGATCCCGACCGCGCACGCTGACCGGGCACATCGCCTGGAGTTCGCGGCCGTCGGGTTCCCAACCGTGCCGCTCCATGTACCGGGCGAGACCGCCGCTCAGGATGGCGAGGACGAGATCGTTGATCGTTCCCCCGAGGGCGCCCCGCACGGCCTTGACCTCGGCCAGTGGGAGCTCGACCCAGGCGAAGTCCCGCTTCGGATGGATCGGCGCGTTGAACGGTGTCGGCGGCAGCGGTCGGACCAGGAGCGGGCCGGTGTCAACCGCGGCCCTGGTGAGGGCCCACATGCGCTGTACCAGCGAGCCGAGCGCGCCGGGGCGGACGAGGTCACTCATCTGGCGGACGCCGTCGAGGTTGTGCGTCATCTGGTCGGCGGCGACGTGGCGGAGCCGCTCGAGGTAGCCGGGCAGTGGTCGAGGTTCCCAGGCGCTGGCGGGCGGGGGCGGCGGGGGAGCGCCACGCTCGGTGGAGTGCAGCACCTCGATGAGTTCGACGCTGGAGACGCCGTCGACCATGGAATGGTGCAGCTTCAAGAAGATGACGGTGCCGCCACCGGCGTAGCCGTGCAGCACGGTCAGGTGCCAGAGCGGGCGGTCGCGCTCGAGCAGCTCGCAGTACAACTCGCCGCACACCTGCGACAACACCCGGTCGTCGCCGGGCGATGGGAGCGTCCGGGTGTCGACGTGGTTGGCGACGTCGAAGGCGGGATCGTCCTCCCACGTCGGATGGGCGATGCCGAGCGGCGCCGGCACGATCTTCTGGCGGTACTGCGGCAGCAGGTGCATGCGTTCGCTGATCATCCGGACCATGTCGGCGGCGGTGATGTGGCCGTCGTAGACCATGCACTCGGCGACGTGCATCGGCTGTTCCGGCCGTTCCCAGCTGAGGAAGACGGAGTCGTGGGCCGACAGGCGTTTCGGCGGTGCGGTCGTGCTCATCGGGCGTCAGATCCCCGCCGCGGCGACGACGGCGGGCGAGTCGGCCCAGCGCTCCAGCCGCGCCAGGTGGGGGAGCAGCCGGTCGAGGGTCTCCTCGGCGGACTCGGCCGTGCCCGTGTTCTGGTCGGGGCGGCCGAGCCACACCTCGCCGGTGGCACCGTCGATGGTGATCTCGTCACCGGCGGCGAAGAGGCGCCTACCGTCGGCGTCGCGCACGGCGTCGGCAGATATGACCAGCGATCCGGCGCCAACCACCGCGGGGATTCCCCAGCCCCGGGCTACCACGGCGGCGTGGCTGACCGTTCCGCCGGTACTGGTGAGGACCCCGACCGAAACCGACATGCCGTGCACGTCTTCGGGGCTGGTCTCCGGGCGGACGAGGATCACGGGCCCGTCCGCCTCGGCGGCCGCGTCGGCACTGAGGACGACTATGCCGGACACCCGACCGGGCGATGCTCCGTGGCCCACTGCGAGGGGAAGGGACGACGCCGACGCCTGGCGGCCGGCGGCGAGGACCT
>DASYFF010000299.1:0-10076 GCA_036498605.1 Acidimicrobiia bacterium
CCCGCCGGCTCGATCGCGGCGCCGATGGCCCAGATCCGGACGCTGGCCGAGGAGCAGGGCAGGGATCCCGGCGAGCTCAGCATGATCCTGCGCGTCTATCCCCTGGGCACCGCCGGCCTCGACGAGATCGCCGAGACCATCGTGCGGGCCGGTGAAGAGGCCGGCGTCGAGCATGCCTTCGTCGATCTCATGTACCAGGCCAAGAGCGTCGACCACGCCCTCGAGCTGGCCGGGCGCATCCTCGCACTCACCGGCGAACCCAGCATGTGACGACGCTCGGTTCTGTCAGCCGGCGATCGTTTCTGGCCGCACTCGGGGTCGGTGCCCCGCTCCTCCTGAAGAGGAGGTCGCTGCCGCTACGCCGAGCCTCGAGCACCAGAAGCCTTCCTGCTCGCCGGGACCCGCTCTATCGCGACCCGGTCGCCGACCCGGACGCCATTCCCCGGTTCGTCCAGCCCTTGGCCGTTCCGGCCGAGCTCGGGCTCCGGATCGATCTGACTGGCGGTGGCGCCTACCCGATCACCATGGGGGAAACCGTCCAGGACGTCCTGGGCGTCGGCCTGCCCACACCGGTCTGGGGCTACGGCCCGTCCGCTTCGGCGCTGAGCTACCCGGGCCCGACCCTGATCAGCCGCCGGGGCCGTCCCGCCGAGGTGGGTTGGACCAACCGGCTTCCGGATCGTCATCTCTTGCCGGTGGACACCACGGTGCACTGGGCGTTCAGCCACGACGGCCGCTCCATCGCCGACGCGGGGGTCCCGGCCGTGGCGCACCTGCACGGGGGCCATGTCGCGGCGGACTCCGACGGCGGGCCCGAGCAGTGGTTCACCGCCCGGGGCGAGCGAGGGCCGGCCTTCGTGTCGGCCACCTCCCGGTACGACAACGATCAGGAGGCCGCGACCCTCTGGTACCACGACCACACGCTGGGGATCACCCGCCTCAACGTCTATGCCGGGCTGGCCGGCTTCTACCTCCTGCGCGATGACCACGAACTCGCACTGATCGAGTCGGGCGCCCTCCCGGCCGGCCGCCACGAAGTCGAGCTCGTCATCCAGGACCGCACGTTCTATCCCGACGGCCGGTTGGCCTTTCCCGATGTTCCGGCCGCCTCGCCCGACTGGCCCGGGGGGCCCTCCCAGCAGCCCGACTTCTTCGGCGACGTCATCGTCGTCAACGGCCGGGCCTGGCCCTACCTCCGGGTCGAACCCCGCCCCTACCGGTTCCGACTCCTCAACGGCTCGGACTCCCGCATCTACGGGCTGGCCCTGACACCGCCGGCGGTCATCGTCGTGATCGGCACCGACGGCGGCTTCCTGCGCCGGCCGGTGCCGCGGCCGGCGCTGATTCTGTCGCCCGGTGAGCGGGCCGATGTCGTGGTCGACTTCAGCGCCCACGCCGGCCAGACGCTGGTGCTCCGGAACGTCGCCGCTCCCGCACCGTTCCCGCTCGGACTGCCGCCCGGCCCCTCAGCGGTCGACATTCTGCAGCTGCGGGTGGATCGGCCCTTCGACCACGATGCCGGGCCGCCGGTCGTGTTGCCGGCGCGCCTGCGGGAGACCCCTTTCGAGGTCGGCGGCGTGCCGGCCGGGACCCGCCGGCTGCTCCTCGCCGAGCGCCCCGATGGCTACGGACGCATCCAGACGCTGCTCGGAACGGCCGACCTCGGGCACCTGGTCTACTCCGACCCCCCGACCGAGACACCGGCCGCCGGCGACGTCGAGGTGTGGGAGCTCTACAACGACACGCCCACCGCCCACCCCGTCCATCTCCATCTCGTCGCGTTCGAAGTGCTCGACCGGGCACCGTTCACCGCTCGCCGCGATCCCGACCGCGGCGCCCTCAGCGACATCCGAACCGGGCCCCGCCGCCCCCCTCCCGCCCATGAGCAGGGACCGAAGGACACCGTCCTGACCTATCCCGGCGAGGTCACCCGCATCCGGGCCCGCTTCGACCGCCGCGGCGACTACGTCTGGCACTGCCACAACCTCTCCCACGAGGACCACGAGATGATGCGGCCCCTGCGGATCACGTGACGTCGGCCAGCCCCTAGAGTTTCCTTCCAGCCTGAGTGAGGAGGCAGACCGTGGCACCGAGTGACGAAGTGTTTGAGTTTCCCGAGGCCCCGGATGGGCTCCTGAAGCCGAGGGAGAACAGCGTCATCGCCCTCCTGGACGAGCCCGACCAGGCCGAGGCGGCCCTGCAGGACCTCGTGGCGCAGGGCTTCGACCGGGACAGCATCTACGTGCTCTGCGGCCCGAAGGGTGCGGAGCGGCTGGACGTGTCCGGCCGTGACCACGGGCTCCGCGGGCGCGTGTACCGCCTCCTCGAGTGGATGGGCGACGAGAAGGAGGGCCTCTTCCGGGCCCGGGATCATCTCGCGGCCGGGGGTCTCGTCGTCAGCGTCTCTGCCGACGAGGACCAGAAGCCGACGGCCGCCCGCATTCTCGGCGGCCACGGCGGCCACGACATGGCGCACTTCGGCCGCGACCACTGGGAACCGCTGGGGGCGTAGGCGCCGAGGCGACTCAGACAACGGGCGGTTCCGGAAGGCGAACGCCGCTCGCATCACTGGTCATGGACGCTGGTGCGCGATGCGGTCCAGCCACTGCTCCAGCAACGCCCGCTCGGGGGCGGTGAGGGCAGCGGTCTGGCCCAGGGCGGCCCGGAGGGCGATGGCCGCGCCGGCCGGGCCGGGTGTGGCCTGGATGGGGGCGTCGGTGGTGACGGCGGCGATGACCGCGTCGCGGGCCAGGTCGGCCACCGCCGGGTCGCGACGGGGCTCGGGCCGGGCGATCAGGGACAGTGTCGTGCCGACGGCGACGGAGTGGAGCAGCTGGGCGGCGTGGTCCTCGCTGACCCGCAGCCGGCCCGCGGCGGCTATCCGGCGGACGAGCTCGGCGAGAAGCGCGGCGGCGGCGACGGCCGCCGGGGGCGAGGCCCCCGGATGGGGCTCCCCGTACATCAGGGAGTACAGCGCCGGATTGGCGAGGCCGAAGCTCACGTGCAGGTCCCACCCCTGGCGCAGCTCCTCGACGGGGTCGGCGCCGGGTTTCAGGTCGGTCTTGCTCTGCAGGTACGCGGCGAAGCCGTGGGAGGCCACGGCGTCGAGCAGCCCCTGCTTGTCGCCGAAGAGGCGGTAGATCGTCGGGGCCTGGACGCCGGCCGCGGCGCTCACCGCCCGGGTGGACAGGGCCTCCCGGCCGCCCTCGGTCAGCAGGTCGACCGCGGCGGCGATGATGCGCTCCCGGGTGGTGTCGGCGGTGGCGTGGCGCGTCTTCACCCTTGCAATGCTAACGGCAAATCGTTATCATCGCTACTATCGTCGTTAACAGTTGAATGTTTCCGCTGGTAGCAGCGGATCTGCGCGACAGGAGACCCCATGCCTGCGAAGACCCTCCCCGGCGGAACGTTCACCTTGGCCGACGGGTTGACCGTCACCCGCATGGGCTTCGGCGCCATGCAGCTGGCCGGCCCCGGCGTCTTCGGCCCGCCCGCCGACCGCGGCACCGCCGTGGCTGTGCTGCGGGAGGCGGTGGAGCTCGGCATCGCCCACATCGACACCAGCGACTACTACGGCCCGTACGTGACCAACCAGATCATCCGGGAAGCGCTGTCCCCCTATCCCGACGGGCTCCACATCGTCACCAAGGTCGGGGCGTTGCGGGACGCCGTCGGCGGCTGGCCCGTGGCGCTGCGGCCGGACCAGCTGCGGCAGGCCGTGCACGACAATCTCGAGCATCTCGGCCTCGACGTCCTCGACGTCGTCAACCTGCGCGTCGGCGGATTGGAGAGGCCCGAACCGGGCTCGATCGCCGAACCCTTCACCGTGCTGGCGCAGCTGCAGCAGGAGGGGCTGATCCGACACCTCGGCCTCAGCACCGTATCCGCCGACCAGATCGCCGAGGCCCAGTCGATCGCGCCGATCGTATGCGTGCAGAACCTCTACAACGTCGCCCACCGCGTCGACGACGACCTGGTCGACGGGCTGGCGGCCCAGGGCATCGCCTACGTCCCCTACTTCCCGCTCGGCGGTTTCTCGCCCCTGCAGTCGGAAACTCTGCAATCGGTCGCCACCCGGCTCGACGCCACGCCGATGGCCGTGGCACTGGCCTGGCTGCTGCAGCGCTCCCACAACATCCTGCTCATTCCCGGCACCTCGTCCGTCGCCCACCTGCGGGCGAACGTGGCGGCGGCCGAGCTCACCATTCCCGAGGACGAACTGGCCGCGCTGGACAGCATCGGTGCGTGACCTCGACGACTTCAGGCCCGGTCACCCTGTTCGATCAACGAACCGGCATCGAAGTAGAAGACGCGCAGCTCGACCACCTTGCCCCTCCGTACGACGGCTTCCTCGGCCAGGAGCGTCTCGTCCCCCGTCGCCTGACAGCGCAGGCGGATCACGGAGAAGGCCCGGTCACCGTCGACGACGATCCGGTCGATCTTCGGCTGGGTGATGTCGAGATGCTTCGACACGTCCCTCGCCAGCAGGTCCATCAGCGCACCGATCCCCAGGTACGAGCCGCCGTAGGGGAGGAACGGCGGCTCGTGGGTCACGACCTCGGGGTCGATGCAGGCGAAGAACCCGGCCATGTCGCCACCGACAGCCGCGTCGTACATCCGGGTGACGACACGGCGGGTCTCGTCGGTCACTTCTGGACGGGCTGCCAGCCCGGGGCGCAGAGGAAGTTGTCGCCGTCCTTGGCCACGAACTTGCCGTTCTCGATCCGGGTCGGGATCACGCACTGGTTGGAGGCGTCGTGACCGACGCCCTGCTTGTAGGCCAGCGGCGGGATCGTGCCGCCGAGCGTCTCGCCGTTGAGGGCGTAGAGACCACGCAGAACGTCGGCCGTTGTCGGCTCGGGCGGCCAGGAAGCGGCCATCTTCTCCAGGAGCTTCCCGGCCATGTAGGCGTACTGGCTGATGTTGGCCAGCACCCCGCCGGGGGCGTAGCGGCTGATGGCGGCCCGGTAGTCGGCCATCTTCGGCGAGTCCCAGCTGACGATCCCGGCGCCGAGGAGGACGCCCTCCACGTCGGCGCCGCCGTCGGTGACGAACCGGGCGTCGACCGCCGAGTGCTGCGTGGCCACCTGGGGGTGCCAGTCCTGGCGGTGGGCGGATCGGATCGTGCGGATGGCGCTGAAGCTCTCCGTGGCCAGGATCAGCAGGTTGGCGCCGGCGTTGCGGGCGGCCAGGACCTCGGCGGTGTAGTCGGGCTGGGTGAGCGTCGTCTGCGCCTCGTGGACGATCTCGATGCCCGCCTGGGGCGCCAGCTTGCGGATGTCGTCGGCCATCGTCTTGCAGGTCGGCGCTTCCCGGCAGTACTGCAGCGACGCCTTCTTCTCGCTGGGGGCATAGGCCTTGAAGGGCAGCAGGTGCTCCCAGGCCAGGCCGTACTTGGAGCCCGTCCCGACCTGGAAGACCATCGGGCTCTCGGCCGTGCCCTGGAAGCAGTTGCAGCTGCCGACCACCGGGATCTGCTTCTGCTCCAGGTAGGGCAGCGCCGCCTCGATGGTGGTCGGGCCGAACTCGGCGTAGAAAGCGAGGACCTTGTCCTCCTCCACCATGCGCCGGGCGATGGCCAGCGCCTTGTTGGGGTCGCCGCCGTCGTCGGCCAGGATCAGCTTGACCGGGTGGCCGGCCAGGCCGCCCCGGGCGTTGACGTCGGCGGCCCAGGCCCGGGCGCCCTGCGGCACCGGCAGGAGGATCCGGCCGATGGGGCCGGTCTGCGTCCCGAACGACCCGAGGGCGATCGCCGACTTCGAACCGCCGGCCGGGGTGGCCGGCCCGCCGGGCAGGGGTGCAGGGCCCGCGGCCGGGGAGGCCCCGGCCTGGCTCGCGGGAGCGGCGGCCGCTCCGGCCGGGCCGGCACCCGCCGGGTTGCGGGCCGACGTGGCACCGGCAGCCGCGCTCCTCGACGCCCCGCCCGCCTGCGCCGGCGATGCCGCGCTGGACGACGCCGGAGATGGCACCACCGCGGCACCGGCGGAGGTCGACCCCGCCCCGGTGGTGACGGCCGCCCCGGACGGAGCGGAATCAGCCGTGACCCCGGCCACCGGTCCGGTCGGAGCCCCGGCCGCCGGGGTGCTCTGGGCCGAGGTGATCTTGAAGCTCTCGCGGGCCTGGGCGTTGAGCTGGTCGTTGGTCAGCGTCGAGCCGCAGGCCGTCCCGGCCAGCGTGGCGCCGACGAGTACGGCGACGATGCGCGCCTTCATTGGTCCTCCCGGAGTGTTCATGACACGGACGCTCCGACGTAGCGCTCGAAGACGCTGTCGTCGCGGCATTGCTCGGGTTCCCCGACGAAGGCCACCTGGCCCTTGTTGAGGATGTAGACGTAGTCGGCCAGGCCCAGCACCCGTCCGACGTACTGCTCGACCACCACCATCGAACGGCCCTCGCGCCGGAACCCGTCCACCGCTTCGAAGATCTCGTCGACGACGACCGGGGCGAGGCCGACGGACAACTCGTCGGCCAGGATGACATCGGCGCGGTTCACGAGGGCCCGGGCCACGGCCAGCATCTGCTGCTGCCCGCCGCTCATGGTGCCTGCCTCCTGGCCGAGCCGGTCGCCGAGGATGGGGAAGGCGGTGGCGGCCCGGTCGATCGCCTCGGACACCTTCGTCCCGCCGGCGAACATGGCCAGGTTCTCCCGGACGGTGAGCTGGCGGAAGATGCCCCGCCCTTCGGGGATGAGGCACAGGCCCCGGCCGGCCCGCTTGGCTTCGGACAGGTGGGTGACGTCTTCGCCGTGGAGGTGGACGGTACCGGCGCTCGGGGCGACCAGCCCGGCCGCCACCTTCAGCAGCGTGCTCTTCCCGGCGCCGTTGGGGCCGAGCAGCGCGACGACCTTGCCGGCCGGGGCCACGAGGTCGACGTTGCGCAGCACGGTGGTGCGGCCGTAGCCGGCGGTGACGGTGCGGTAGCGCAGCGCCGCGACGGTGGTCATGACGTCACCGTCCCCTCGGCGGCCCGGGGCCGCCGCGTGCGGGCGTAGCGTTCGGCGGCCCGGCGGGATTCGAGCCGGGCCCGGCTGGCGGCGGCCCGGGCGCTGACGTCGAAGCCCCGGATGACGCCGACGAGCCCGTTGTCGGCCTGGGCCAGGAGGGCGGCGCCGACCCCGAAGGCCACCGGCTGCCACTCGCCGATCGCCGACGACGTCAACACCGCCGGGACCGTGACGAGCACCAGCGACGCCAGCACCGACCCCCCGAAGGTGGCGGCGCCGGCGGCGACCAGCACGGTCAGCCACACCAGCGACTGGAAGAAGTTGAACGTGATGGGGTTGACGACCTGAACCATCGTGCCGAGCAGCCCCCCGGCCAGCGCGGCCAGGAACGCAGCGGCGCAGAAGGTGAGCACCCGGGCGGCCAGCGGGTTGATGCCGAGCGACTCCATGGCCGTCGGCGAGTCGGCCAGGCCGGTGAGGATCCGCCCCAGCCGGCTGACCCGGAGGGCTTCGACGGCCACCACGCCGAGCACCACCACCACCAGGGCGAAGTAGTAGAAGGCGGTGTCACCGGCCAGGAAGCCGGGCCGGTGGATCACGATCCGGGCGTCGGACCCGAAGGCCAGCGCGGTGGAGAAGAGCAGGTTCTGGGCCAGGATCCCGAAGCCCAGCGTGGCCAGCGCCAGGAACAACCCCGACAGGCGGATGGCCGGAATGGCCATCACCGCACCCACCGGCACCATCACCAGCGCCGAGAGCAGCAGGGCCATGGGGTAGGGCACACCGGCCGACAGCAGGTGCGACAGCGTCGTGGCGCCGAAGACGACGAACACGGCGTGGGCCAGCGACACCTGGCGGGACAGGCCGACCAGGAGGCTCAGGCTGATGAACACCAGGACGAAGATGACGGTGGCGGTCAGGGTCAGCAGCCGGGAGCCGGACAGGAACGGTGGCAGCACGGCCGCCACCGCCAGCGACGCCACCATGGCCCGGACGGGGAAGCGCCGCTGCGGTACCGCGGCCCGGGAGCGGACCGGCCGGGCCCGCACCGCCGTCACCTCCCGGAAGCGGCCCTTGCGGGACACCACCAGCACACCGAAGAGCACGATGAAGCTGAGGGAGCTGGGCAGCCCGGCCAGGGAACGGATGCCGCTCTCCCCCACCACCTTGGTGGCCAGACCCTGGGCGACGCCGAGCCCGAAGGCGGCGGCGGCGGTGATCCCGAAGCTCCGCAACCCGCCGATGATGGCGGCGGCGAACGCCTCCACCACCAGCAGGGTCAGCAGGATCGAGTCCAGCCCGATGAACGGGGCGAAGAGGATGCCGGAGGTGGCGGCGAAGGCGGCGCCCAGCATCCAGGCGACGGCGGTGATGCGGCCCGGCGCGGTGCCGGAGAGGCCGGCCAGGTTGCGGTCGTCGACGACCGCCCGCGTCTGGAGGCCGAGGTGGGTGAAGCGGAAGAAGGCCACGAGGCCGAGTCCGGCGACCACCGCCACCGCCACCACCAGGGTCTGGTCGATGCCGATGTTCACGTCGAAGAGCCGGTACGTCCTCGTCGGGAAGATCGGGGCCACGGTGCGGGTGTTCGATCCGTAGAGGGCGGCGGCGATGCCCTGCAGCATCACCAGCAGCCCGAGCGACGCCACCACGTAGGTGGCCGGCGTCGCCCCTTCCAGTCGACGGAGGAAGCCCCGGCCGATGATCAGCCCGAGGATCGGGGCGACGACCCCGATGGCCAACAGCATGGCCAGCGCCGTCGGGAGGTGCTGGCGGAACGTGTAGAACATGAAGGTGGCGAACATCCCGATGGCGCCGTGGCCGAAGTTGAAGACGCCGGAGGTCCGGTAGGTCAGCACGAGCCCGAGCGCGGCCAGGGCGTAGACGGCGCCGCTGGTCAGGCCGCTGACGATGAACGGCATGTAGGCCCGCACGTCAGTCCTCCCCGTGGCAGATCAGGCAGAGCTCGAGCCCGCCGGCGGGGCTGTCCACGACCCGGGCCGGTCCGGTGGCCGACGCCAGGGCCGGGCAGGCCCGGCGGTGGAACCGGTTCAGGCCTTCGGCGGTCCACTCCCGCCCGTCGTCGACCGTCACGTCGCCGGTCGGGCCGTCGCCCTGGCGGTCACCGGCCGCGATCAGCACACCGATCCGGCGGCGGACCGTACGGCGGGCGGCCAGGCCGGCGCCGGCGACGACCCCCACCACCAACGCCAACCCGACGACGGCCAGGGCCAGGCCGGAGAGCGACCGGTCGAAGTCGGCGGTGCCGGCCGCCCGGGCCCAGCCGGCCGTCACGATCGCCAGACCGACCACCACGGCTCCGGCGGCAACGAGGCGGACACGGCCGCAACGGGCGACGGGCACCTGGCGGCCGAGCCGGGCGTCGATCCGGTCGAGCTTGTCGGCCTCGTCGCGCAGGTCGGCCGAGAGCAGCAGGCCGACGGCGGCCGCCACCAGAAGCAGGGCACCGACACCTCCGGTGATGAGGTGGGCGACCTCCTCGGCGGCGAACGGCGACGCCGCCAGGTTGCGGTAACCGACGAACAGCATGAGGGCGGCGCCGGTGGCCAGCGTCCAGGCCACGGTGCGTTCCCACTCCGCCCGGAGCACCCGGCGGAGCGACCGGGTGGCGTTCACCGGACCGCCTGCAACGAGTGGGCCGGCGCGGGGGCGTGCTGCGCCGCCGGCGCAGCGGCTTCGAGCCGACCGGCCCGCTCGGGCGTCTCCTCCAGGAGCACCTCGAGGTCGTCGAGCTTGCGCCACTCATCGTGCAGGTCGGCGGAGAGGAGCAGCCCCGCGCCGAAGCCGATGCAGCCGAGCCCGCCGATCCCGGCCGACATGATGAACGAAAGCTGGTCGGCCAGATACCGGTGGTCCGCCACCCGGACGGCTCCGACCACCAGCAGCACCGCCCCGGTGGCGAGGAGTCCCCAGGCCAGGAACCGGTCCCACTCCGCCCGCAACCACGTCATGCCCCCCACTGCGTCACCTTCCTCATCCGTCGGGTCAGGACGACCATGCCGATGCCGGCCAGCCCGAAGGCGGCGGCCAGCACCGCCAGCCGCGACGTCCCGTCGAAGGCCTTGGGCGAGACCAGGAACTGCGTGGGCGCCGCGGCCAGCTGCGACGCCGGTTG
>DASYFF010000300.1:0-5209 GCA_036498605.1 Acidimicrobiia bacterium
GACCCTGCCAGCGGACCGGTTGTGGCGGTCGAGAGCCTGCTGGATGCCTACGGCGGCAGCCACCGCATCGGACGCTCCCGCGAACGTCGCCATGAGACCGTCCCCGAGGTTCTTGACCAGCCGCCCCCTCTTCGCCTCGATCGCCTCGGCCACCAGCCGGTCGTGGCTCCGGCGGATCTCCTCCGCGGCATCATCACCCAGCCGGGACCGGAGCTCGGTCGAGCCGACCACATCCGTAAAGAGCACGATGGCGGTCGAGCGCCTCGGCCCGTCGCCACCCCCCTCGGTCACACCCGCGATGGTAGGTACCCCCTTCCAGTCGCGCCATCGCCTGGTGAAGACGCGTCAGGGGCCGGCCACCCTGGACAGAGGTTTGGGCGCCGCCCAAATCGACGGTTCCGCGCCCGTGTTGGTAGGACCCTCGGTGCCTACGATCAGTCACGCTCCGTGATCATCTGAGCGCTGTGCCTTTCAGTCCCGATCGCCCATTCTGAGCGTGGCCGGCGCAGCCACGCACCTCACCTGTTGGCACGTCATCGGTCACCCGGGTGCCGGGCCCGCTGAGTCGGGGAAGGCGGGGCCTCGCGTCCGCCTCCGTCCTTAGGGTCGTCCGTGGAAGGCGCAGTTCCGACTCCCCGGGCTGTGGCTTCGGCGGCTAGCGCAGCCCGGTTGGGTAGGGCCAGTTTGGCGTAGATGTGCTCCAGGTGCGTTTTGACGGTGGCGGGGGAGATGAACAGTCGGCCGGCGATCTCCGCGTTGGTGAGGCCGGTGGCGGCGACGGCGACGACGTCGAGCTCTGTCGGGGTGAGGGCGTCCCAACCCTGGGAGGGACGCTTGCGTTCACCCCGGGCCCGCGAGGCGTAGGCCGCGGCGTCCCCGAGCGAGAGAGCCGCGCCCTCCTTCCAGGCCTGCTGCAGCGCTTCGTCGCCGAGACGGTCTCGCAGGAGGTCGAGGTCGTGGTCGTAGGCCGGCTGGTCAGGTGCCCAGCGCCGTTGGCCCGTCGCGTCCCGGAGGGCCTCGGCGGCGCCGAACAGCCGGGCGGCTTCGAGGTCCTGCCCGCCGGCCACGGCCAGGGAGCTCAGCGCCTCCAACGTGACCGCCGCCATTCCCCGGAAGGCGTGCCCGGCGCAGACGGCGAGCCCCCGGTGGTGGTGGTCCTCGGCGCCCGCCGCATCGCCTTCGGCCCGGGCGAGGCGGCCCAACCGGTTGGCGCAGTCGGCCAGGTACCAGGGGCACTCCAGCTGTGAGGCGATGCTGTGCGCCTCCTCGAAGGCGGCCCGCGCCGCCGCCAGATCGCCGGTCTGCAGGGCGTATTGACCGTCGACAACCGTCAGGAACTCGATCACGAGGGGGAACCCGGCTGCCCGCACGGCGGCGGCGATCCCGTCGATCAAGCCCCGGGCGGAGGCGAGCTCACCCACGGCCAGCTGGGCTTCGGCGAGCTGGAGATCGAACCACTCGACGCGGCAGAGGGAGCCGATCCGGTCCTGGATGGCGTGGATCTCCGCCGCCATCGTGGCCGCGGCGCGGTAGTCGCCTTCGGCCATCGGGACCTGGGCTCGAAGCACGAAACAGTAGGAGGCCAGCATCGGGTCATCGAGCTCGCCGGCCAACGCCGCCGACCGGTCGAGGAGGCGGCGGGCTTCGTCGAAAGCCCCCTGGCGGAGCGGGGCGATGCCGGCCGCGACTCCGTGCCACGCCTGCCAGTAGAGGTTGCCGGTGCGGCCGGCGATCTCACCGAGCTCGTCGAGCGCCGGTGCCGCCAGGTCGGGACGGTCCTGGTGGAAGTTGCAGTGGAACGCCGTCCAGAAGAGCGCGCAGCACCGCACCCAGTCGTCGCCGACCCGGCGGGCGGCGGCGATCACGGGCCCGACGGCGGCGATGCCCTGGGCGGGGGACGAGAACCCCAGCATGGCGCTCTGGAGGAGGCGGGCCCGCAGGGCGAGGTCCTCGTCACCGAGGGCGGCGGCCAGAGCGATCGCCTCCCCCGATTGGGCCATGCCGTACCCGGCCCCGAGGTCCATCCCGTAGGCGCGGAGCATGGCCAGGTTGGTCAGTCCCAGGACGCGCAGGGCGCCCTGATCGTGGGACGCCTCCAGTGCTCGGCCGTACCAGCCGAGGGCCTCGGTGTAGTGGCCGTGGATATGCCAGAAGGGGAACAGGGCGATGACGAGCCTCAGGGGGCGGCCTCGGTCATCTTCCTGGTCGAGTGTCCAACCCAGGGCGGCCCGGAAGTTGTCGTGGTCCGCCTCGAGTGCCTCGAGCAGCGCCGCCCCGGCCGCCCGTTCGAGTTCTTCGGCCGCCGCCTGCGCGATGCGGAGGAAGCATTGGGCGTGGCCCTGGCGGGTGGCGTCGGATTCACCAGCGGCGACGAGTTGACCGTTGGCGAAGTCCCTGATCGTCTGGAGCAGGCGGTAGCGGTCGCCGTCGAAGGCGACGAGCGACTTGTCGACCAGGTCGGACAGGAGCGTCAAGACCTCCCACTCTTCCAGCGGGTCGCCGACGCACACCGCTTCGGCCGCCTCCAGCGTGAACCGTCCGGCGAAGACGCCGAGGCGGCGGAAGAGGACCTGCTCACGCTCCCCCAGCAAGGCGTGGCTCCACTGGACCGACGCCTCGAGGGTCTGCTGGCGGGCCACCGCCGTGCGGGCACCACCGATGAGGAGGCGGAACCGGTGGGACAGCCCGTCGAGGATGCGCTCCGGGCTGAGGCTGCGCACCCGGGCCGCGGCCAGCTCGATGGCCAGCGGCATCCCGTCGAGGCGGACGCAGATGGCCGCCACCGTGGCGGCGTTGGCACTGTCGAGGCGGAACGTGGGGCGGGCGTCGAGGGCGCGGTCGACGAAGAGCCGCACCGCCTCCGAGGCCAGCACCATCTCGCCGGGCGCGTGCCCGGTGCCGCCCGGCAGGGTCAGGACCGGCACCCTCCAAGCCCGCTCGCCGGGCACGCCGAGCGGCTCCCGGCTCGTGGCCAGCATGGTTACGTCGGGGCAGCTTCGAAGGATGGCGTCGAGCAGGCGGGCCGCTGGCTCGAGGACGTGTTCGCAGTTGTCGGCGACGAGGAGCGCCCGCTGGTCGGCGAGGTAACGGGTGATCCGGTCGACGGGCGTCATTCCCCGGGTGTCGAGCAGGCCGAGGGCGGTCATGGCGGCCTGCTCCACCAGCGCCGGATCGGTGACTGAGGCGAGGTCCACCCACCACGCCCCGTCGGGATAGCTCTCGGCCAGCTCGGCCGCGGCCTGCGCCGCCAGCCTCGTCTTGCCGCACCCGCCGGCTCCGACCAGCGTGACCAGACGGTGGTCGGCCAGGGCGGTGGCGACCTCCGCCAACTCCGCGTCCCGCCCGATGAAGCTGGTCAGCTGGACGGGCAGGTTGTTTGCCACGGCGTCGAGGGACTGCAGCGGCGGGAAGTGAGAGCAGATCTCGGGATGGGCAAGCTGGAACACCCGCTCGGGCTGGCGGAGATCTCGGAGGCGATGCACACCGAGCGGCAGTAGCGCGGCGCCGGCTGGAAGGCCGTCGGCCAACAAGTCGGCCGTCGGACCCGATAGCACGACCTGGCAGCCGTGGGCCAGGGCCCGAAGCCGGGCGCAGCGGATGATGGTCGGGCCGACGTAGAAACGGTCGTCCCGGAGTTGGGCCTCGCCGGTGTGCAGCGCCATCCGCACCGCCAGACCGGCACCGGCCGGCCAGTCCTCCTCGGTCAGCGCCCGCTGGGCATCGAGGGCGGCGGCCACCGCGGCGGACGGTCGGTCGAACGCGGCCACCAGGCTGTCTCCCTCACCCTGCTCGATCGGGCGCTGGCCGCCATGGGCGGCGATCGCCGCATCAAGGATCTCGTAGTGGCGGGCGACGGCCGCCGCCATCTGCGGCCCGGCCTCCTCCCACCTGATGGTCGACCCCTCGATGTCGGTGAGAAGGAACGTCACGGTTCCACTCGGCAAGGCGACCGGACTGTCCGAGGGAGCGGCCGTGGTCCGCCGGGTGCGGAAATCCGAAAGATCGCTCACCACCTGCTCCGGAAATGTCATGGCCCGAGCATCCGCCCTCGGCCAGCGGACAACATCGGCCGATCGGCGTATTCGAGCGCCCACCGCTCACATCATGGCCCAGCCGTCGTCTCCGGACACAGAGGGTTCCAAGACAGGGGTGCGGGGCCCGGGGGCCTGTCTGTGGCCGACCGGAGCCGGACGAGACGGGCCGCCCGGTCCCCAGGTGCGTCCCGCCTTGCGCCGAACGACGGATCCGCGCCGTGTTGGCAGGACTCTCAGCGCTGACGATCCGTCACGTTCCGTGATCATCTGAGAGCTGCGACGTTCAGTTCCGATCGCCGAATCGGTGCATGGCGGCGGCCAGGACGTCACGGTCCTTGGGGTGGTGCTTCATCTGGTCGATCAGTCGCCCTGGTGACACACGAAGTGTGTCGGCGTGACGGACGCCGGTTTCCGGAGAGACGATGCTGCGGTCATGGAGGAGCAGCCCGGTCGGGTGCGGCTCCGGCGGTGGATGGTGGTCGGGCTGGGCGCACTCGCTCTCCTGGCCGGAGCCGTTGGGTGCGGCGGAGGCGGTCACGCCGCGGCTGGGGAGCTCGGACTGGCCTACCTGGGCCCGTTGACCGGGGATCTCGCCAACATCGGCCTGGCAGGGCGTGACGCCGCCCAACTGGCCATCGACCAGGCGAATGCGCCGGGCGACCTTCCGGTGCGACTCGCATTGAAAGTGTTCGATACCCAGGCCGACCCGGCCCAGGCTCCGCGGCTCACCGTCGACGTCCTCGGCGACTCGAGCATCGTCGGTGTCATCGGGCCGCTCACGTCCGGCGAGGTGAAAGCGGCGGCCCCCACACTCGATGGCGGAGGGATGCCCTTCGTGACGGTGGCCAGCAACCCCGACCTGGCCCGGCAGGGCTGGAAGGCCTTCCACCGGCTCATCGCCAATGACGAGATTCAGAGCCGGGAGGTGGCCGGGTACATCGCGGCGGCTCTGCGCGCCCGGACGGTGTCGGTGATCCACGACAACACCGAGTACGGCAAGGGACTGGCGACCCTCACCGCGACGGCGCTGCGGGACCGGGGCGTTGATGTTGCGACCGATGTCATCGACCCCAAGGCCCTCGACTACAGCGCCGCGGTCAACATGATCAAAGCCCGCCGGCCTGACGTCGTCTTCTACGGCGGCTACTACCCGGAGGCCGGTCGGCTGGTCAAAC
>DASYFF010000301.1:0-4299 GCA_036498605.1 Acidimicrobiia bacterium
AGCGTCATCGAGGTCATCGGCACCTCGTAGACCGTGAAGGCGTCGAGCGACCCGTCCTCCAGGGGGTTGACGGCGTAGCCGGCCTTCTCCAGGTTCCGGGCCTCGAAGGCGTCGACGTTGACGATGATGGCGGCGCCCGGCATCAGGTCGCGCACGCAGGCCTTGAGGGCGGCCGGGTTCATGGCGATGAGGACGTTGGGCGAGTCGCCCGGCGTCGAGATGTCGTGGTCGGAGATGTGGACCTGGAAGGCCGAGACACCGGCCACCGTCCCGGCGGGGGCCCGGATCTCGGCCGGGTAGTCCGGCATCGTGGCCAGGTCGTTCCCGAAGGCCGCGCTGACCTCCGTGAACCGGTCTCCGGTGAGCTGCATGCCGTCGCCGGAGTCGCCGGCGAAGCGGATGACGACCCGGTCGATCGATTCGCGCCCGCGGGACGGGGCAAAGGACTCCGTTGTCAAGGGGAACACCTCGGATCAGCTAGTAGCGGCCGCCGCTTCCGATGGTCAAGCCGACCTCCGATGATACCGCCTGCTGTTTCACGAATCGGTAACGGCACGGGCTCGGTAGGCTGTCCCCCATGAACGAGGAGCAGCTCCAGAAGATGCGCGACGGGGCCGGGTTCATCGCCGCCCTCGACCAGAGCGGTGGCAGCACCCCCAAGGCCCTCAAGCTCTATGGCATCCCCGACGGCAGCTGGTCGAATGACGCCGAGATGTTCGACCTGATCCACGACATGCGGGCCCGGATCATCAAGAGCCCGGCCTTCAACGGCGACCGGATCCTGGGCGCCATCCTCTTCGAGCAGACGATGGACCGCCAGATCGACGACCTCGACACCGGCGACTATCTCTGGTCGAAGAAGGGCGTCGTCCCCTTCCTCAAGATCGACAAGGGTCTCGAGGCCGAGGCCGACGGCGTCCAGCTCATGAAGCCCATGCCCGGCCTCGACGACCTGCTCGAACGCGGCGTGGCCAAGAACATCTTCGGCACCAAGGAGCGGTCGGTCATCAAGCTGGCCGATCCGAAGGGTGTCCAGGCCATCGCCGACCAGCAGTTCGAGGTCGGCCGGCAGGTGCTGAGCCACGGCCTCGTCCCCATCCTCGAGCCGGAGATCGACATCCACTCGCCGGAGAAGGCCCGGGCCGAGGAGCTCCTCAAGCAGGCGCTGCTCTCCGGGCTGGGCGGGGTGCCCGACGGCCAGCAGCTGATGTTCAAGCTGACCCTGCCGGAGACCGACGACTTCTACCGCGAACTGGTCGAGCACCCCAAGGTCGTGCGGGTCGTCGCCCTCTCCGGCGGTTACAGCCGCGACGAGGCCAACGCCCGTCTCAGCCGGAACCACGGGGTGGTGGCCAGCTTCTCCCGGGCCCTGACCGAGGGGTTGTCGGCCCAGCAGAGCGACCAGGAGTTCGACGCCGCTCTCGACGCCTCCGTGGGCAGCATCTTCGCCGCCTCGAAGACCTGAGCTACCTGAACCGGCAAGGGTCGAACAACCCGATGGGATGAGCCGTCGCGCCGGTGGTGGTGAGGTCGGCCAGGATCTCGCCGATCACCGGCGCGAATTTGAAGCCGTGCCCGGAGAACCCGCAGGCCACCAGCACCGCCGGGTGGCGCGGATGGCGGCCGACGACGAAGTGCTCGTCGGGCGTGTTGGTGTACAGGCACGGCTCGGCCCGCACGAACCGTCCCGGCAGGAGGGGAACGAGCGTGCGCACCACCCCGGCGATCTCTTCGATGTCGGCGGGTGAGACGGTCTGGTCGAGCCTGTCGGGGGCGCAGGGACCGCCCCGCCGGTGCCAGGCGACCTTCACATCCGGTCCGCCGACGGCCGGGATCCCGTAGGGCAGGCCGTCGCCGTCGTCCCAGATCCAGGCGGGATGGCGGTCGGGGAGGAAGGGAGCGACGTCGTCGCCGACCGGCTGGAACCAGAACTGCACCCGGCGTTCCACGGCGAAGGGGACACCGAGGTCCCTGAGCACCTCAGGGGCCCAGGCTCCGGGGCAGATGACGAGCTGGTCGGCCCGGGCGACGCCGACGGCGGTCGTGACCGTCACCCCGGCACCCGATGGATCGGCCTCCCAGCCGACGACCGGCTCGGAGAAATGCAGCTCGGCGCCAGCCCGAGAGGCGAGCTGGAGGTGGGCGGCGACGGCCGTCTCCGGCGGGAGGACGCCGGCCTGCGGTTCGTGGAGGGCGACCGTTTCCGGGGTGGGGGCGAAGGTGGGGAAGCGGCGCCGGAGCTCGGCGGCGTCGATCATCTGGTGGTCGAGGCCCCACCGCTCGGCGCTGCGGAGGCTGCCGGTCACCAGCTCGCTGTCGGGCGGCCCGATCATGAGGGCCCCGGTCGTCGTCAGAAGCGGGCCGGAAGGCCCCCGACCCAGGTCTTCCCACAGCTCGTAGGCCCGCAGGACGAGCGGCACGTACGCCGGGTCTTCGAAATAGGCCTGACGGATGATCCGCGATTGGCCGTGGCTGGAGCCGCGGTTGTGGGCCGGCGTGAACCGCTCGAGCCCCAGGACCCGCCGTCCCCGGCGGGCGAGGTGGAGGGCGGCGGCACTCCCCATCGCCCCCAACCCGACGACGATGACGTCGTAGCGTTCCGTCATCGCCAGGCGGGCCGGTCAGGTGAGGGCAGCGAGCCGTTCGGCGACGTCGACGAAGGCCGGGTCCTCGGCCGATACCTTCCGGAAGAGGGTTCGGGCGGCGGGAAGGTCGCCGGCCCGCTCCTGGAGGTCGGCCAGGGCGTACCAGAGGCGGAGATGGTGGGGGAGGATGCGCCGGGGGCTGGACGGGGCCCGTTCGAGGACCTTGATCGCCTCGTCGAGCTTTCCCTGGTCCGCCAGGGCGCCGGCGGCCACGATGCGTCCCTCGGTGACGATCTCCGCCGCCGGCGAGGCCGCCCGCAGCTCCTGCCAGAGGTCCTCGACCCGCTTGAACCGGCGGAGGGCCCGGGCGCAGTCCATGAGGACGGGGTGCTGCTCGGTCGACCCGGTCAGGGCGACGAAGGCCTCGAGCTCCTTCTGGGCCATCGACCACTTCCCGATCCGGTAGTAGGCGACGCCGAGGAGCTCCCGGAGATCGGCCGAGTCGGGGTGGGGTTCCCGGTAGGGCCGCAGGATCCGCAGCGCCTCCTGCTCGTACCCCCGGTCCAGCGCCCGGGACCCCTTGATGAGGGCCTCCTGCAGCCGTCCGCCGTCCCGCAATGGCCTCGGCCGCTGCGCTGCCGCCGCGCCGGGCGCGCCCGCCGCAGCTCCCCGCTTCGTGCCCTTCCCCTTGGCTGCCGTGCTCTTCGGCTGGCGGACCGTCTCGGCGCTGCCGGTGCCGTGGACGATCCGCAGGCTCGGCTTCCGGTCCCCGCTGGCCCGGGCCACGGCCTCCTCGGCCACTGACCGCACGGTCCGGGCCTCGTCGTCACCCCGCCTGCGCCCACCGGACTGCCGTTCTCCCGGCCGCCCCTCCCGCTTGAACGGCCCGAACCCCGGCTCCGGCGCGCCCCGGCCCGGCTGGCCACCGCCGCGCCGGGACTCTTCCGGACGGCCGGTGGCGCGTCCGGGTCGCTTCTTCGGGTTCCTCGGGTCCGACCGGCCCTCGCTCACAGCTCTCCTCCCGGCGAACCGCCAGAGTACGTCCTGCCCGTCGTTCCGCCGAATGAGCCCCGGACGCGCAAAAGCCCCTGCCGAAACAGGGGCTTTTGCAGGTTAATCCCGGCGGCGACCTACTCTCCCAGGGGGCTCCCCCCCAAGTACCATCGGCGCAGGTGGGCTTAACTGCCGTGTTCGAGATGGGAACGGGTGTTTCCCCACCGCCATGACCACCGGAAACCTATAAAAAAGTACAGCGCTCCTTGAGCACTGAATAGCGAGCACGAACAACGAGAAGACCAAGCCCTCGGCCGATTAGTACCGGTCGGCTGAATGCATTGCTGCACTTACACCTCCGGCCTATCAACCTGGTGGTCTACCAGGGGCCTTACCCGGTTAACCCGGTGGGAGATCTCATCTCAGGGCGAGCTTCGCGCTTAGATGCTTTCAGCGCTTATCCCTTCCGCAGGTCGCAAACCAGCCGTGCCCTTGGCAGGACAACTGGCACACGAGAGCTGCGTCCGTCCCGGTCCTCTCGTACTAGGGACAGCTCCCTTCAAATCTCCTACGCCCACATCGGATAGGGACCGAACTGTCTCACGACGTTCTAAACCCAGCTCGCGTACCGCTTTAATGGGCGAACAGCCCAACCCTTGGGACCTGCTTCAGCCCCAGGATGCGACGAGCCGACATCGAGGTGCCAAACCTTGCCGTCGAT
>DASYFF010000302.1:0-15044 GCA_036498605.1 Acidimicrobiia bacterium
TCAACGTCATGAAGCTCGACAACCCCCACTCCGCCATCCTCTCGGCGGTCATCTTCAACGCCCTGATCATCGTGGCCCTGATCCCGCTGGCCCTGCGGGGCGTGAAGTTCCGGGCTCTGGGGGCGGCCGCCGTGCTGCGGCGCAACCTGTTCATCTACGGGCTCGGCGGCGTGATCGCCCCCTTCCTCGGCATCAAGGCCATCGACCTCGTGATCTCCACCCTGGGGGTGAAGTGATGCGCCGCCAACTCGTTCCCGCCCTCGTCATGACGGCCTGCCTGACGGTCCTCTGCGGCATCGCGTATCCGCTGGCGGTCTCCGGCGCCTCGTCGCTCCTCTTCGCCCATCGGGCGTCCGGCTCGCTGGTCAAGGTGGACGGGAGGATCGTGGGTTCATCGCTGCTGGGCCAGAACTTCCACGACCCGAAGTACTTCTGGCCCCGCCCGTCCGCGGCCGGGAACGACGGCTACGACGCCCTCGCCTCCGGCGGCAGCAACCTGGGCCCGTCCAACCCGAAGCTCCTCGACGCCGTGCAGCAACGCATCGCCGACTACCGCCGGGCCAACGGCCTCGCCGCCGGTCAGCCCGTCCCCGTCGACGCCGTGACCGCCTCCGCCTCCGGGCTCGACCCCGACATCTCCGTGACCAACGCCCGCCTCCAGGCCGGCCGGGTGGCCGACGCCCGGGGACTCGATCCCACCACCGTCCGGCTGCTGGTCGAGAACCACACCGACCACCGGCCGTGGGGCGTCCTGGGCGAGGACACGGTCAACGTCCTCGACCTCAACGTCGCCCTCGACCACCTCGGGAGGCCGTGAACCGGCCATGAGCCGCGGCACGCTCCGGATCTACCTCGGCGCCGCCCCGGGCGTGGGCAAGACCTACGCCATGCTGGGCGAGGGCCGGCGGCGGGCCGGCCGCGGCACCGACGTCGTCGTCGGCCTCGTCGAGACCCACGGTCGGGCCAAGACGGCGGCCATGATCGAAGACCTGGAGATCGTCCCCCGCCGGCGGGTCGACTACCGGGGGACCACCTTCGAGGAGATGGACGTCGACGCCGTCCTGGCCCGCGCTCCCGAGGTCGTCCTGGTCGACGAACTGGCTCACACCAACATCCCCGGCGGCCGCCACGACAAACGCTGGGAGGACGTCGAAGAGCTCCTCGAGGCCGGCATCCACGTCGTGTCCACCGTCAACATCCAACACCTCGAATCGCTGAACGACGTCGTGGAGCGCATCACGGGCATCGTGCAGCGGGAGACGATCCCGGACGGGATCGTCCGACGGGCCGACCAGATCGAGCTGGTCGACATGGCGCCCGAAGCGCTGCGGCGGCGCATGGCCCACGGCAACATCTACGGCCCGGAGAAGGTCGACGCCGCACTGGCCAACTACTTCCGCGTCGGGAACCTGGCCGCGTTGCGGGAGCTGGCCCTCCTGTGGGTCGCCGACCAGGTCGACGAGGCCCTCGAGGCCTACCGGGAACGGCACGGCATCACCGAACCGTGGGAGACCAGGGAGCGCGTCGTCGTCGCCCTGACCGGCGCGCCCGGCACCGAGGCGCTCATCCGCCGGGCGGCCCGCATCGCCCAACGGGCCCACGGCGAGCTCCTCGGCGTCCACGTCACCAGCGAAGAAGGACTGGCCACGCCGTCGTCGGGAATGCTCGACCAGCACCGCCGGCTGCTCACCGAGATGGGCGGCGCCTACCACGAGGTGGCCGGGGCCGACACCGCCGCCGCCCTGACCGGCTTCGCCCGGGCCGAGAACGCCACCCAGCTGATCATGGGCGCCAGCCGCCGCTCCCGGCCCCAGGAACTCCTCCACGGCTCGGTGATCAACCGGGTGATGCGCCTGTCGGGCTCCATCGACCTTCACGTGATCGCCCACGAGCCGACCCCGTTCAACGGCGGCGACCGGCGGCGACGGCGCTGGCCCCGCCGCCGACCGTCCCCGATCCACCCCCGCCGGCAGCTGGCCGGCTGGGTACTGGCGGTGCTGGGTGTGGCGCTGCTGACCCTCGTCCTGGCCAATCTGCGGGCCAGCATCTCCCTCCCGACCGTCCTGCTGCTGTTCCTGGCCCTCGTCGTCACCACCGCCGTCGTCGGCGGGCCGGCACCGGCGTTCGTCGGCGCCGTCCTCGGTTCGCTGTCGGCCAACTGGTACTTCACTCCCCCGCTGTACCGCCTGACCATCTCCGACCCCGAGAACTTCGTCGCCCTCCTGGTGTTCCTCGGCGTGGCCGGCGCGGTGTCGAACTTCGTCCTGAGGTCGGCCCGCCGGGCCGCCGACGCCAACCGGGCCCGGGCCGAAGCCCAGACCCTGGCCGCCCTGGCCGCCACGACCCGCGCCGACGATCCGCTGCCGGCGCTGGTCGACGCCCTCCGCTCGGCCTTCGGCCTGGACGCGGTGGCCGTGCTGGCGCGGGGCGACGACGGACGCTGGCGGCCCGAGGCCGCCGCCGGCGCACCGATCCCCACCGATCCCGCCCAGGCCGCGGTGGTCGAGCCGTTGTCCCCCGACGTGGTGCTGGCCCTCGTCGGTGACCGGATCGCGGCCGAGGATCGCTACGTTCTGAACGCATTCTCAGCTCAACTCGCCGCCGTCCTCGACCGGGGCCGCCTCCGGGCCGAAGCCGGTCGGGCCCACGTCCTGGCCGAGGCCAACGAGCTGCGCAGCGCACTGCTGCAGGCCGTGTCGCACGACCTGCGAACGCCGCTGGCGGCGATCAAGGCCGCGGCGTCGAGCCTGCAGGCGCCCGACGTGCACTGGTCGGGCGACGAGTCGGCCGAGTTCGTCGACACCATCGCCGAGGAGACCGACCGGCTCATCACCCTGGTGGCCAACCTGCTCGACATGAGCCGCCTGCAGGTCGGAGCGCTGCAGTCGGCGCTCCGACCGGCGCCGGTCGAAGAGGTCGTCCTGCGCGCCCTGGCCAGCCTCGGCCCGCGGGCGCGGCCCATCGACCTCCAGCTCGACGACAACCTCCCGCCGGTGATGGCCGACCCGGCGCTCCTGGAACGGGCGGTGGCCAACGTCATCGAGAACGCCGTGCGCTGGTCACCACCCGACCAGCCCGTCCGCATCGAGGCCGGCGCCTTCGGGGACCGGGTCGACCTGCGCGTCGTCGATCGCGGCCCGGGCATCCCGATTCGGGAGCGGGAGCAGGTCTTCGCCCCCTTCCAGCGCCTCGGCGACGCACCCGCCGGAACGGGCGTCGGACTCGGGCTGGCCGTGGCCCGGGGCTTCGTGCAGGCCATGCGGGGGACGGTCGAGATCGAGGACACGGCCGGCGGCGGGGCCACCGTCGTCATCAGCCTTCCGGCCGCGGCCGCTGTGCCGGCGGCGGGAAGGGAGATCAGGAGCGGACATGAGCGGTGACGTCTGGGAGTACCTCATCCTCGGAGGACTGGTCTGGTTCCTCACCCGGCGGATCCGCCGGGCGGAAGCCGGCGGAGGCGTCGGCGGAGCAGCACCGGACCGACGAGATCGGTGGCCAGGATCGTGACGAGCAGCGCGCCGTAGCGGGGCTGATCGAGGATCCCCTCCCGCAGGCCCAGACCGGCGAAGACGAGACCGACCTCGCCCCGGGGCACCATGCCGAACCCGAGGGCGAGGCGGTCGGCCCGGGAGCCCACGGCACCGAAACCGCACACGACCTTGGCCGCCACCGCCGCCGCGACGAGCACGGCCGCCAACCCGAGCGCTTCCGGTCGCACGACGGCACCGAGGTCGGCGTCGACGCCGACCCGGAGGAAGAACACCGGGATGAGGACGTGGCCGATCGGCGTCAGGTCGCGCTGCACCCGCTCGCACTGGTCGGTGCGGGCCAGGGCGAGCCCGGCCACGAAGGCCCCGATGAGGGGGGCGAGCCCGGCGGCGTCGGCCAGGGCGGCCAGCGCCAGGCTGAAGGCCAGGGCAAGGGCCAGGGGCGTACCCGGCCCCCGGGCCAGCCGCTCGATGCCCCGGAACAGCGGCGCGGCCAGCCGTACACCGGTGATGCCGGCCACCACCAGGTAGCCGACGGCCAGGGCCACGGTGCCGACCACCGAAGCGGGCGACAGGTCGCCGCCGGTGACGACCCGGGCTACGACCGTCAACGTCACCAGGCCGATCACGTCGTCCACCACCGCCGCGGCGAGGACGGTGCGGGCCTCGAGGGTCGCCAGCCGGCCGAGATCGGCGAAGACCCGGGCCGAGATGCCGAGGCTGGTGGCGGTGACCGCCGCGGCCAGGAACAGTGCCGTGTCCCCGGAGTGGACGACGGCGATCGTGGCCGCCCACCCGACGGCCAGGGTGCAAGCGGTACCGGCCACGGCGACGGCCGTGGCCGGCCGGGCGACGGAGCCGAGGTGGGCGATGTCGAGCTTCAGCCCGACGTCGAGCAGCAGCAGGACGATGCCGAGCTCGCCGAGCACCGACAGCACGGGCCCGGGCTCGACGAGCCCGAGGACCGACGGCCCGACGAGCACGCCGGCCACCATCTCCCCCGCCACCGCCGGCAGCCCGGCCCGTTCGGCGATCTCGGCCACGGCCTTGGCGGCGACGAGGATGACCAGCAGGTCGACGAGGATGTCGCCGGGGCTCGGCGTGGGGGACATGGCGGCTCCGGTCGGGACGGCAGTCGAGGACCCGCCGACCAGGCTTCCCGGCACACCTGTTCCCGATGGTACCGGATGCGCTTCAGGCCTGCCGCGTGGAAGGGGCGGAGGCGCGGTGAATGGTGATGTCGCCCATCGACGTGCGGGCCTTCACCTCGACGACGCCGTCGCCCGGCTCGGGACGCCCGGTGGCGTCGAGGTCGCTGTGCACGGTGCCGAAACTGGTGTGGAGGTCGAGCCAGGCGGCGACGCCGTCACCGATGCCGACCTCGACCTTGCCCAGCGCCGTGTGGGCCACGACCGTGCCGCTCGACACCCGGCCGAGGCGGACGTCTCCGTTGGCGGTCTTGGCCGCCACCGTGGCGTCGGCCCGGTCGACGACGATCCGCCCGTTGGAGGCGCTCACCCGGAGGTCGCCGGTCACGGTGCCGATCCTCGTTTCGCCGTTGGAGTTCTTGACCACCGCCGTGCCCTCGACGGTGCCGATCCTCAAGGCGCCGGATCCGGTCGTGATCTCGGTGTGGCCGGTGGCCCGGCCGACCGAGATGTCGCCGGCGCCCGCCCGGAGCCGGACGGCCCCGGCCTCGTCGACGGCGATGTCGCCGACGCCGGTCTTGTAGCGGCACTCCCCGAGGGGGCCGGAGGTCTGCAACGGCGCGACGCCGGCCTCGCCCCGCACCTCCGAGCCGGCCGGGAGCTCGATGCGGACATCGACCGACTCCCCACCGCCCCGGAGGCTCAGCTGCCGCCAGTTCTTGGGTGGTGTCTTGACCAGGAGGACGCCGTTGGTGAACTCGACGCGGGTCCGCTCGGCGGCGGTGACGTCGGCCTTGCGGGTCGGGTCCGTCGGGCGGACCTCGACGACGGTGTCGGTGCGGGGGCCGGCGGTGAGACGGACGGCGCCGACGCCGATCTCCAGGGTGACCGTGATGGGTTCGGGTGTGGGGAACGTGGGCATGGGAATTCCTTCTGCTCGTTGATCGGTTCGGCTACCGGGCCCAGCCCGTGTAGCGCTGCTTGCCCAGCGGGGCCTGGGGCCCCGGCCGGCGGGTGGGATCGCTCCGTTCCAGCGCCGCGGCCGCCGCCCGCACGAGCCAGGCGTTGAGCGACAACCCGGCGCCATCGGCCGCCTGTTCGATGCGGGCCTTGAGCTGGTCGGGCAGCCGGAGGTTGATCCGGGCCATCGATCCCTCGTCGCCGTCGGACGGCGGGGGTGGCAGCGGGCCCATGTCGCTCTCCGCCCCGTCGGCGGGAGCCGGCTCGGCCGGCGGCGGTGTCACCACGAACTCGAGCTCCCGGCCCCGCAGCCGGACATCCACGGCGCCCGGGGCCAGGTCGCAGGTGATCTCCTCCGCCGCCCCCGCCAGTGCGTCCTGGAGGGTGAGGCGGATGGCCGCCTCCAGCGGAGCGGCGAACCGCTCGACCACGGCCCGGGCCTCGTCGCCGCCGGCGGCCGCAGCGTCGGCCAGCTGGCGCTGGAGCTGTTCGACGTGCATCGTCAGGTCCATGGCGCCATTATGGCACCACTCTGATGCCATGGTCAAGCTATTTGGCACACCGATGGCGCGGTGCTGAATGTCAGCCCAAACTGACCGAAATGCAGGCGACATCGAGCTGACACGAGCCCGATGACCTGCCGTTTCACTCCCGTACGTAACAAACCATTCACATACCGGACGTCGGGCAGACACAGACCGACGGTGAGGTGACCCCCGGCAGCCGCATCGAGTAGGGGGTGGTCGGTGTCCAGAGGCAAACGTCTCTTCGCTCTCAGCCTGTTCACGTTCCTGGTGATGATCGCCGTCGGCGCGTTCATGGGTCACCACCACGCCGACCCCGCCGGGACCTCGACCGGCAGCGTCACCGACTTCCTCAACGCCACGGGCGGCGACGCCTCGGTGAAGGACGTTCCGGTCTCCCAGGTCGGCATCAACCAGCTCGCCAACGAAGCCGGGCACCTCCGGGTGTCGATCAACTTCACCTGGCTGCTGATGACCGGCTACCTGGTGCTCTTCATGCAGGTCGGCTTCGCCATGCTGGTCACCGGTCTCACCCGGGCCAAGAACGCCGGCCACATGATGATGATGAACGTGGCGGCCTTCGCCATCGCCTTCGTCGCCTACTACGCCTGCGGGTTCGCCTTCCACTTCGGAGGTGTGGCCCCAGTGGCCAACTTAGGGGGCCTCGTCAGACTCGACGGCATATGGCCCCATGGCAACGCCGGCCTCATCGGGCTCCGCGGCTTCTTCCTCCAGAGCCACGGCACCTACGACGCCGGCGTGCTGGCCATGTTCCTGTTCCAGGTCGTGTTCATGGAGACGGCCGGCTACATCATCATCGGCGCCATCGCCGAGCGCATCTCCTTCGCCGGGTTCATCCTGGCCGAGCTGTGCATGGGCGCCGTCATCTACCCCATCTACGGCAACTGGGTGTGGGGCGGCGGGTTCCTGGCCCACCTCGGGTCGAGCATGCACTGGGGCCACGGCGCCGTCGACTTCGCCGGATCGGGGGTGGTGCACGCCACCGGCGGCTGGGCGGCGCTGGCCCTGGCGGTGGTACTGGGGCCGAGAATCGGGAAATTCAACAAGGACGGCACACCGAACGCATTCCCCGGCCACAACATCGGCTACGTCGTGCTGGGGACGATGATCCTGCTCTTCGGCTGGATGGGCTTCAACCCGGGATCGACGTTCGGCGCCACCGACCTGCGCATCTCGGTGGTGGCGGTCAACACGCTGTTGTCGGCCTGCTTCGGCTTCATCGCCGCCATGGCCTACACCAACTCCGCCTGGGGAAAACCGGACATCTCCATGGCCTGCAACGGGATGCTGGCCGGCTGTGTGGCCATCACCGCACCGTGCGCCTTCGTCGCCCCGTGGGCGGCATGCGTGATCGGGATCGTGGCCGGGTTCCTCGTGTGCGGAGGGGTGTGGTTCTTCGACCACGTGGCCCACGTGGACGACCCCTGCGGGGCCATCTCCGTCCACGGCGTCAACGGCGCCTGGGGGGTGCTGGCCACGGGCCTCTTCGCCGACGGCACCTACGGCGACAAGTGGAACGGCGTCAACGGCACGGTGAAGGGGCTGTTCTACGGCGACGCCGGCCAGCTCCTGGCCCAGGCGGCCCATGTCGTGCTCGGCTTCATCTGGGCCTTCGGCCTCACGTTCGTGATCTTCAAGATCGCCCGGGGCTTCATCCGGATCCGGGTCAGCCCCCAGGTGGAACTGGAGGGCCTCGACATGGCCGAGTTCGGGTCGGTCTGCTACCCCGACTTCGTCCTGGCCCAGTCGGCCATGGGCCCGGGCCACTCCGCCTCGTCGATCGGCTCGCCGGGCATGGGCGCAGCGCCGCCGCAGTCCGTTCCCGTCAGCGACAGCCACCCCGGAGGGAACGGCGCATGAAGCTGGTCACCGCCATCATCAAGCCGTTCAAGCTCGACGAGGTGAAGGAGGCGTTGCGGACCCTGCCCATCCACGGCATGACCATCACCGAGGTCAAGGGCTTCGGCCGCCAGAGCGGCCACACCGAGGTGTACCGGGGAACGGAGTACACCATCGACTTCGTCCCCAAGGTGCGGATCGAGATCATCACCGACGACCCCGACGCCAAGCGGGTGGCGGACACCATCGTGACGGCCGCCCGGACCCAGTCGATCGGCGACGGCAAGATCTGGGTCAGCCCGGTGGAGGAGGTCATCCGGATCCGCACCGGCGAGATGGGCCACGACGCCCTTTGACCGGCACGCTTCGCCGGGGTCATGTAGGGTCCCCCCTGTGCATCAGGGGGGACCCCGGACCTCTGCCGCCGCCGCCATCGCCGTCCTCGTCACGCTGACGCTGGCGCCGGCCTGCAGCAAGGACTCCAAGCCGAAGGCGGAGGCGACGACGGCGCCGTCGGGCGCCACCGCCACCACCGCAGCTTCGCTGTTCTCGAAGCTGCCGACGGCCATCCAATCCTCAAAGAACCTCAAGGTGGGCTCCGACATCGAGTACGCCCCCATCGAGTTCTACAAGGAGGGCACCCAGCAGGTGCAGGGTCTCGACTGGGACATCGCCCAGGCCCTGGGCCAGAAGCTCGGGGTCACGGTGACCTTCGTCGACGACACCGACTTCGCCGGCATCATCGGCGCCCTCCAGGCCGGCCGCTTCGACGTCGTCATGTCATCCATGAACGACACCGCCGAGCGCCGGGGCAAGGGCGTCGACTTCATCGACTACTTCAAGGCCGGCAGCTCGATCCTCGTCCAGAAGGGCAACCCCAAGGGGATCAAGGGCGTCGACGACCTGTGCGGCGCCACCGTGTCGGTGCAGAAGGGCACCACGCAGGACACCGACCTCCTCACCCCGCAGGTGGCCAAGTGCCAGGCGGCCAAGAAGGCCCTCAACGTCCTGCGCTTCGAGAAGGACACCGACGCCCTCCAGCAGGTCAAGAACGGCCGGGCGGTGGCCGATCTCGAGGACTTCCCGGTCGCGGCCTACAACGCCCAGACCTCCGGCGCCGGCAAGGACTTCGACGTCATCGCCGGCCAGGTCGGCGACATCGGCTCCTACGGCATCGCCGTGCCCAGCAACAACACCGGTCTGCGCGACGCCCTCCAGGCGGCGCTGCGGGCCGTCATCGCCGACGGCACCTACGACAAGATCCTGGCCGGCTGGAACGTGTCCGCCGGCGCTCTCAACACCGCGGCCATCAACGGCGCGTCGTGATGGCGGCCCGGGCGCCGGGCGATCCCGATGCGATCCGGGCCATCCCCGTCCGGCACTGGGGACGGTGGGTCAGCGGGGCCGTGGTACTGGCCGTCGTGGGCTGGGTGGCGTGGTCGGCGGCCCGCAGCGGCTTCCTCGACGGGCGCACCATCGGCCACTACCTGTTCAGCCCCCTTATCCGCCAGGGCCTGTGGGCCACGGTGAAGTTGGCCGTCGTCGCCCAGGTGGCGGGGGTCGTTCTCGGCGTCGTCTTCGCCGTCATGCGCCTGTCGAAGAACGTGGTGGCGTCCTGGCTCGCCTCGGCCTACATCTGGTTCTTCCGGGGGACACCGGTCCTCGTCCAGCTGTTCTTCTGGTACAACGGCGTGCCGTCGGTCTGGAAACGGATCGCCATTCCGGTCCCCCTGACGCACCTCTACCTCTACTCGGGCCGCACGGTCGACTTCATGACGCCGTTCATGGCCGCCTTCCTCGGCCTGGCCCTCAACGAGGGGGCCTACATGGCCGAGATCGTCCGGGCCGGCATCATCTCGGTCGACGACGGGCAGGTCGAGGCGGCCCAGGCGCTGGGCATGACACCGACGCTGACGATGCGCCGGATCGTGCTCCCCCAGGCCATGCGGGTCATCGTGCCGCCGACCGGCAACGAGTTCATCTCCATGCTGAAGACGACGTCGCTGGCTTCGGTCGTGGTCTACGGCGAACTCCTCCGCCGGGCGTCGGACATCTATTCCTCGAACCTGAAACCGGTCCCGCTGCTGGTGGTCGTCAGCATCTGGTACCTGGTGCTGACCACCGTGGCCAGCGGCTTCCAGTACATGCTCGAACGCCGCTACGGCAAGGGCGTACGGCGACGATGAGCACCGGGACCGTGAACACGACGCCGATGGTCCGGGCGGAGCGGGTCTACAAGCGCTTCGGGAAGGTCGAGGCGCTGCGGGGCGTCGATCTCACCGTGCAGCCCGGCGAGGTCAGCGTCATCATCGGCCCGTCGGGGTCGGGCAAGTCGACGTTCCTGCGCTGCATCAACCATCTGGAGCAGATCTCGGCCGGCCGGCTGTGGGTCGACGGCGAGCTGGTCGGCTACCGCCAGGAGGGCGACGCCATCCACGAGCTGCGAGAGCGGGAGGTGGCCCGCCGCCGGGCGGCCATCGGGATGGTCTTCCAGCGCTTCAACCTGTTCCCCCACATGACGGCGCTGGAGAACGTGACCGAGGCGCCGGTGCGGGTGAAGAAGCTGGCCCGGCCGGCGGCCGACGCCGCGGCGCGCCGGCTCCTGGAACGGGTCGGCCTCGGCGACAAGCTCGACTGCCATCCCGTCGAGCTGTCGGGCGGTCAGCAGCAGCGGGTGGCCATCGCCCGGGCGCTGGCCATGGAACCGAAGCTGATGCTGTTCGACGAGCCGACCAGCGCCCTCGACCCCGAGCTGGTCGGCGAGGTGCTGGCCGTCATGCGCGACCTGGCCGCCAGCGGGATGACGATGGTGGTCGTCACCCACGAGATGGGCTTCGCCCGTGAGGTCGGCCACCACCTCGTGTTCATGGACGACGGGGCGGTCGTCGAAGAGGGCGAGCCCCGGGCGGTGTTCGCCCATCCCCGCGAGCCCCGCACACAGGCCTTCCTGTCGAAGATCCTCTAGCCCGCCGGCCGGGGCGTCAGCACTTGGGGCAGTCGGGCTCGACGAAGACCGCCTCGTAGCTCTTCTGGGCCGGGTCGAGCTTGGCCCACTCCTGACCGGCCTTCAGCTCGTGGTCCCACTGCTCGGCGCAGGAGCGGCTGCAGTTGCAGTCGTCGGCCGTCCACGTCCGCAGCACCCACTGGCCCCCGTCGGGCTTCTTGGTCGTCCAGTTCCTGATCGACCGGATCGGGCCGAAGTCGGCGTCGGCCGGGCGCTGGCACCGACCACCCTGCTGGACGATCATCTTCCCGGTGAAGTTCGGCTGGTTCCAGAGGCAGATCTTGTCCGTCGAGCAGCCGGCGGCGGTGTCGGCGGCGCCGGCCGGCCGCAGCGGAGCGACGAGCCCGGCAACGGCGAGCACCACGGCGCAGATGGCGATTCGTCGCATCGGCGGTCTCCTCCTCAGCGCAGACTGAACGGGGTGGACGTGAAGAAGCTGTCCTTGGCGAACCCGTCCTGGTAACCAGGTTGCCCGTCGGGGTTGTAGAGCGTCCAGTCATGCCATTGTCCGGCGTCCATGAACCGGACGTGGAAGTAGATGAAGCCGGCCATGACCGACCGGGCGTCGTTGTTGGTCTTCATGTAGGTGCGGGCGTCCCGCAGCCACTGGTTGCGGTCGAAGCCGTCGGCGCCCGGATGGCAGCCGGTCTCCGACGGGAACAGCTTCTGGCCCCGGGCCCGGGCCAGCGCCACGGCCTCCCACATGACGTCCTCGAAGGAGTGCCACTTCCCGTCGCCGATGTTCCAGTTGTACCAGTTGTAGGAGGTCGGGCAGAAGAGGTCGAACACGCCGTCGCCGGGGTAGAAGCGATCGTTGCTGCCGAGCGGCGTGCCCTTCTTGGCGTCCCACAGGGTCGGGGCGTAGCCGAAGAAGACCTTGCCTCCGGCGCTGACGTGGGCCCGCCGTTCCACCAGGCGGTTCTTGATCCGGATGACGGCCTGGCGGTACCAGGCGTCGGTGTTGTTGGAGCCGTCGACGTCGTCGTGCGGCTCGTGGTGGAAGATGAAGATGATCTCCCGGTTGTAGGCCCGGAGGGCGTCGACGATCTCGGTCAGCCAGGGGTTGCCCGTCGTGTCCTGGGCCACGGCCTTCCACCCGCCGGCGGGGGGCTTGAGGCTCCACATCGGGAGCTGGCCGGCGTTGATGGTCCGGTCGACGGGCGTCGGCGGCACCTCCCACCCGTCGGAGTAGATGCGCACGGCGGCGCAGCGCTTCCCCATGACGTCGGTCTGGCAGGCCTCCCCGTCCGGCCGCCACTGGTTGTCGCAGGTGCCGTGGGGGTCCGCGCCAAGGTGGTAGCCGACCATGCAGCCCGGCGAGAGGACGTTCAGCCGACCCCGGGCGTAGGTGGTCGTCTTCGGGAACTGGCCCCAGAATCCGCCCCGGGAGTCGGCCGACCAGGAGATGGTGCCGTCGGCGGCGCGCTTCTCGACGTAGAGGTAGATCTCGACCTCTCCCGCCGGCAGCGGGACGTCGATCGAGCCGTTCAGCGGGTCGGTGTCGAGGTGCACCATGGTGGTGGCCACGCCGTCCGGGGCCTCGCCCAGCGGCACCTTCCACTCCGTTGACCCGATCCTCCCCCCGCCGTCGGGCGTCCGGAGCTGGATCCAGGCCGTGGTGGCCCGGGAGTTCGTCTGGGCGTTGGTCGACGCCCACTCCAGCCGCAGGGAGAACCGGGACCGGCCGTCACGCTCCCAGTCCCACTGGTCGCCGGTGACGGCCAACGGGTCGACGTCGACGATGGAGACGCAGTAGCGGGTCATGTACCCCGCCCAGGTATCGTCGCCGTTCACTTTCAGAACGGTGAGCCCGTGCCACGGCTCACCTCCGATGGGCGTCGACGTCGCCGCCGTGGACGGCGCCGGGTCGGCCCCGGCGGGCAGGAACAGGTGGAGGTCGGAAGCGACGCCGGTGACCGCGGCGGCCGCCAGCATGCCGGACCGGCGCAGAAACACACGCCGCGACGTGGGCAACGAAGGCATCACAGCGGGACAATAATCACACTGGCAAGAAAAGGAACCGCCGTTCCCTTCCGTTCACCGGCTGTCCACCGGCGGACCACGCCGGTGTCAGCGGGTCGTGATGACCAGTTGGCCCGCCTTGCTGGCGGACTTCTCCTTGGAGGCGGCCGACATGGCGTCCTTGGCCGGGCCGGAGAGCACGAAGCTGACCGTGCCGTTCCCGGTCACGGCCGCCGTCACGTCGTACTCCACCCAGGTCGAGGCGGACAGCTTGCCCTTGTCGTCGAGCGCCGCACCGATCGGGGCGGGCCGGTTGTTCCAGGTGATCGACCCCGTCCCGCTCTCCGTCCACGAGCCAGAGGTCCGGAAGACGGCCGGCCCGTCGACGGTGCCCCCGGTCACGTAGAGCCGGAGCTTGGCGCTCTGCACCGTTCCGCTGAGACCGGTGACGTTGAAGCGGATGTAGCTGGCCTTCCCGGGGTCGACGGTCAGCGTGGACGACTTGCCGAAGTTCGTCTTCGGGTTGGCCTTCTCCACCCGGGCGTCGGCCACCACGGCGAACGTCGTCGAGCGGGGCGTCGGCGCCACGGCCGCTGTCGTGAACTGCCACACCTTGTCGGCGGCCATGGTGTTGCCGACCGCGTCGGTGATCCCGCCCGGCCCGCCCTTCACGGTGGCGGTGAAGCTCTTGCCGTCGGGCAGCGCCGCTGCCGGGATGAGGACGGCGCTGCCGGTGCCGGCGTCCCACGAGACGGTGGCCGGCACGGCCACGCCCGTGGCGTTCGCCAGGGTGAACGTCGCCGCCGACAGCGTCGCCGGCGACACCGGTTCGCTGAAGGTGGCCCGCACGGCCGGCGCGGCGGCGGTGGCGCCGGCCGCCGGGGTCACGGCCGTCACCGCCGGAGGAGTCGTGTCCACGGTCCACAGGCGGGTGGCGGGATCGCCGTCGGCGCCGCCGTACATCGTCCAGGCGGTGACGGTGAAGCTGTGGGATCCGTCGGCCAGCGGCCCGACCGGCGACCACGGCGACGAGCAGTCGGTGGCCGCGCCCCCGTCGACCCGGCACAGGAACTCGGCGTCGGGCTGGTCGGAGGAGAACGTGAAGGTGGCGCCGGTGGCCGCGACCGTGCCCATGGGGCCAGAAGCGGGGTCGAGGATCGTGTCGGGGACGGCCGCCCAGGTGGAGAAGCCCCAGACCCGGTCGGCAGCCAGGCGGTTGCCGGCCACGTCGGCCACCCCGGCCGGCCCACCGGTCACCCGCTCGGTGTAGGAAGTGCCCGGCTGCAGCGTGGCCGTCGGGGTCAGCGTGGCGGTGTTCGTGGTGGGGTCGTAGGTCACAGTGGCGGCCACGGCAACACCGTCGGCGGTGGTCCGCAGCGTCACCGTGGACGCGGTGACGGTGGCCGGGTTCACCGCTTCGGAGAACGTGACCCCCACCGTGGCGGCCAGCGGAACGCGCGCCGCGCCGTCGGCCGGGATGATCGTGCTCACCACCGGGGCGGTGGTGTCGACCCGCCAGGTGGCGGTGGCCGGGGAACCGTCGGAGCCGCCGTCCATCGTCCAAGCCCGCACGACGAAGGTGTGGGTCCCGTCGGCCAGGCCGGTCAGGGTGCGGGGCGAGGTGCAGTCCGTGAAGGCGCCGCTGTCAAGCTGGCACTGGAAGGCGGCGCTGGGCTGGTCGGAGGAGAACGTGAACGCGGCCGAGGCGCTGGCCGCCGGGTCGGGCGGCCCGGAGTTGAGGAAGGTGTTGGGCGCCGGCGGCGGCGGCAGCGTGGTGAACCGGAAGGTGCGGTCGGCGGCCATGCGGTTGCCGACGACGTCGGCCACGCCGGCCGCCCCGCCCTTGACGGTGACGGTGTAGGTGGTGTTGAAGGCCAGGCCGGCCGAGGGCGTGACCGTCACGGTGCGGGTGGCGGCCGAGTAGCCGAGCGAGCCGGCCACCGCCACGCCGCCCGGGCCGGTCATGAGGACCGTGGACGCCGACACCGTGGCCGGGTCGACGGCTTCGGAGAAGGTGGCGGCGGGGGCGACCGTGCGGGCGGCGCCGGTGCTGGCGTCGGCCGGACTCATGGAGGCCACGATCGGGCCGGTGGTGTCG